>JBCCCJ010000083.1:0-9961 GCA_039033615.1 Bacteroidota bacterium | reverse complement strand
TTTAAATTGGCTTTTTATGCTAAATTTAGCAGTAATGCTGTTTTTTTTGGTTTTTCTGGCTATCCTGTAAGGTCAGACCCCTTTCCCCTGCCTCAGTCGATCCAATTGGGGATAGGTTCTGTTTCCGCAGGTTGAATCAGCATCACATCAAAACGATGGAACAATTCTTTTGCCTGGGGGGAAAGCTGAAAGGCATTGTGGTAAAAGACCCGCTCCCGCAATGGGCGTAAATCAATGAGCACCCAATGATTGGGGTGGGCCATTTGTAGGAGGGGAGCGAAGCGTTGGGACCAACCTGCTGGATCGGCCAGTTCGTCTTTGACTTCTCCATGTTCCTCATAATAGCGGGAAAAGCAGGTGATATGGAGACTCTGTTTTCCTTGGAAGGCGGCGAGTTCGTGCAGGGTATTGCCGACCTCCATGAGACGGAGCGGAGACAGTCCTTTGCCGGCGTGGACGCCGCCGATTTTGAGCAAGAGCTTGTCGGTCTCCTGTTCAAAGCCAAAGCGATTCATTTGCTCGGCCAGTTGGCGCTTCATGTAGGCAATCCGCTCGGAATTGCACTGCCAATAATTGCCCGTATTGTTGGCGTAATAAATGGCCACGGTTTCCTGCCAGGCTTCGCAGATGGCTTGATTTTCTTCGCTGGACTTCCCCAATTGCCCCAGCAATGCCTTGAAGTAATCAGATTGGTACAAAGAAGTGGCGAGTTTGCGTTTGACACCCTCCAGTTTCGCTCGGCGGTTGAAATCGTAGGTGTAGTAGCGCAATAAGGTATCCCGGGCTGCTGGTAACAAGCTCGTATCTGGATGGTCCAGGTATTGAAGATTGAAATTGAGGCGATCCAGGAGGGGAAAAAAGGAGAAGGAGAATTCCTGATCCAGGCCCATGAAGCGCCAATCTCGTTCGGAGGCTGCTTGTAAAAAAGCCGCGTCTTCTTCATGACCGAAAAAGGGAATGGGCGTATAGGAACGTTCCCCCAAGGGCATCAGATAAGCCGTATTGAAGGCTCGAAGATTGGCTTGGGTTTCGCTGGACTCTGCCGACAACTCGGCCAGGATTTGCGCACTGATGGGGCCTACTTCCAGGGCGAAAAAGCTGTAAGCTGCCTCGTGAAGCACCGGAATCAACGCCTCAGTGAACTCAGAGATGCGCGGAGAACCATGATATTCGCCGAGAACCATATACTGGCTTTCTTGGGCTTCCTTCCGCAGAAAGTCTGCCCCTGGCCCTTTCATATTTCCGTCCGCTATCTGTAGGCTGTAGGTAAAAGGAGCGAGGACTTTTGTTGTCAAGTTGTCTTGAGCAAAGAAGGAATTCACCGAGAAAATCAATCCCAGCAAGGTGAGAACTCTGGTTTTCATGTGGGGGTAGTTTGCCATAGATCGAAAGTAGGAGAAGTCAGAACGCCTTGCTGTTGAAAATATTTCCACCCCCTACACCCCCGCCGGCGGGGGACAGCCTTGGCTGTGAACCCTGAACCTTGCCCCCCGCTCACATCAACTCTTCCACCTCCCCCGCTACTTCTAAACCCGCATTTCGCCCGGTCCCTTCAAAAATGAGCTGACCTTTTTCGAAGAGTTGCACGTCGATCCGGGCTTCCATGCTTTCGTTGACCCGGCCTTCCATGAGGCCTTTGACGGGAGAGCGAAGGTCGGTACCCGCAGCGTGATGCGCCACGATTTGCAGCCGCTTGGTCCGATCTGCGAGGGCGTAGTACACATTGCCATCTTCTACCCGTACATCCACCAATTTTGCCCCGGTATAGGTCGCAAATCGGTACAGTCGATCTTTTACCCAAAGGCCCGCAATGAAGCCCACAAAAGAGGTATGCAACCAAGGAATCATCGCGACCGAGGCACTCAGCGAGATGCCCGGTTCTTCGAAATGATTGGTTTGCATCCAAATCCAGGAAGAAGGAAAGGAGCGCCCCCAATCTTTTTCACCGTAGCCCCGACCGCCATGCATGTCGATGGCGTTTCCTTGATACTGTAACTCCCCGTGCAGGCTGTGGTCCATGCTCACCACCCCGTGATAGCACTGCATCATCGGCACAAACGAAAATGGCCCCATGATGCCCGGTGCGTACCATTTCCACGGCCAGGGGGTCAGATTCTGCATATAGACCTCCCCTTTCAATTCCGGCAAATCCAGGACTACTCGATCCGCGCTGAAGAAATTCCCCTCAATTTGTACCTCAAAGGCATCCGTAGAAGCCTGAAATGCCTCCGCTTCGAACCGATGGTATTGGGCGGTTTTGGCTTTGCCATCCATCACCTGAATGAAGGCATGTTGCTGCCCATCCGGCTCTTTGGCGATGCCGGGGATGATGGCAAAGGCATGTTGCTCATCAGGGGAAATCCATTTGAAGTACCAGCCTTCAAAGAAATTGCGGCGCTTGCTGTGGCCGTGGTACCAAAGCGGCTGCCAGGGAAGTTGAAGAGTCATGGGAGATAGGGTTCAGGGAGACAGGGAGACAGGATCCAAATTTTCGCAGAAAAGCCGCCTTGTGCGGATGATGGTGAGCTAGAGGCTTGTATTGAGCTTGCCGAAATAACGGGGTTGGGGGATGCATAGGGTTCAAGTGGCAACCCCCACCCCGCTGATCATTGAGTTGGCAACTTCTCCCCCGCCCGAATTTCGAGGGGGAGGTCATTTTCTCGCGGCGGTAGCGGACAAACAAAACTGACGTTGTACACGCAGTAGGGATGGTAGGCGGTATTGAAGTCTATGACCAATTCCTCCGCTATCGGAACGTCTAGGTAGCGCCCCCCGCCGTAGGTCGAAACGCCCGTGGTCAGATCGGTGAAGGGAACGAAATAGGCATTCTGTTCCTGCTCCAAATAAGAATAGGCCACCAATTGATAGGTGCCTCCCTGGAGGGGAAACTGTAATTTTCCCGATACGACCACCTGATAATCAGTGCCTTTGGTCGTCATCAGCGTCAGCGTATCCGATTTTTCTGAGGGAATCAACTGGGCGGGCGCCTTGTACATTTCCAGCGGTTCAAAATACACTAGACCCTGAAAGCCTTCTCGCTCATCTTTGGGGATGGGGCTCTGCGGATCGTTGGTCAGTTGCAAATCCTTTTGCGCCCGGGCTTGTTCCATTTTCGTTACATAGCCCGTCGGACGATTGGTCAGTTGGGTGTAGAGAATGATGCCCAAAAAGGCGGCCCCCACTGCAAAGGCAATGTAGGTGCTATTTCTTCGACTATTCAAATCAGAAAGGTTCATGCGTCTTTGGAAGAAGAATCAGAATAAGAAGGTAAATGTTCCCGGATGACTGACAATTCGGCTTTGATGGCATTGATTTCAGCTCGGAGGCCCTTGGCTTCGGTTTCGGTAGGACACAACAATTCCTCATAGCTGATACCAGCAGCGCGCAAAATTTCTTCCAGCAGGCGGGTTTCCATGGAGTCTCCTCCTAGTTTTTTGGTGATAAAGGCCCGGTGCTTGCCGATTTTTTCAGCAATGACCGCGTGGCTGATGCCTTTTTCACGCAGGAGTTGTTTCAGTTTCGGAACAATGGGTTCAATTTCCATTACTTTTTTTTGAAAATCATTGCTTTCCTCTTGTGAACTATTTACATTTGAGCAGAATTCATTACTGACCAGTGATCGAATCCTTACTTTGTCAATCGTAGGGTAACCAAAGCTCTGTACGTTCTCCTTTTCGCTTAACTGTGCCATTGGCACCTGTCATTCCTATGCCGCTTGCTACCATTTCCTACCACAAAGTCAGCCATTTGCCCATCTACTACCGAGTAGATTGGGGAGCTCGACTCATCGAGAGCTTAAAAGCCTGGTACACCCGTCCCCAATCGGCTGATGTGTTTACGCTCAAAGAAGAATTTGCCCGCAACATCACCCAAATGTATCCCCTCGTGAGTCGGGAACGCTATCTGATGGTTCGGCGGGGGATTCTTCAACCAACCTATGCGGCCCATCATCGTTCCGACTTGTCTGATCATCTGCCTGGTCCTAGGGATCATAGAAAAATCGAGGCGGATCTGCTTCGGCTGTTCCAATTCGGCATAGATGATCCAGGGTGACGGCAAATAGCTCGAATAAATCATGCAAGCGCTCCAGATCCTTGATGATGGACGGCGTCCGAAAATACAACTCATTCACTCCTTTGGGAAACTTTGGCTTTTCAAACCAATATGCATCCCGCTTGAGTTCCAGGAAGATCTTGGGTTGATAATTGATCAATTCCCGCACGTCTGGATTGGCAAACAGCATCTTCAGCTTCCGCTCATCGCTCCCTCGAATGATGAAATGATGGTCAAATTCTGGAATGCCAACCTGAATGTCGGTCAAACCAAATCGCGTGGCTAGGCGGCTGATGGAATTGGACCGATAGATTCGGAACTGGAAATCATCCCGGTTGACAAAGGGAGCCCGGATACGGGTATAGGTCATTTTATCTACCGTGTAGGTGTCAATCACGACCACCCAGTTCCCATGAAAGGCTTCTATCCGATCGTGGCGACGCCAATTTCCCCGAAAAAAATCCCCATCTATCCGCTCGCACAACTGCTGCCAGATCTCTCGTTTATGATTCCCAAACAAATCCAGTTTTCCCATAGCGCCAAATTTCATCCGAAAATTACGCAAGCTTGATGGAGTTCCCAACATTCAGTTCTTTTGAGGAATGGATACCAAGGAATTGCTGCGCAAACATTTCGATATCTCAGCTACTCGGCTGACGGGGATGGAGGGCTATGACAGCGACAATACCCGAGTAGAGACCGAAGACCAGCGCTGGGTGTTGAAACGCTATTCCGCTGCCGAAGGACTGCTTCCTTTTTTGCGAGCTGAAACGGCCTTTTTGTACCACCTTCACCAAAAAGGAATTGCCGAACTGCCCACTCCTCAAGTGGACAGGGCCGGGGAATCATTGACCATCCTTGATACAGGAGAAATCCTCCGTTTGTTGAGTTTTGTGGAAGGGGAATTTTTGGCAGAGGTGCCACACGACGCGGGCTTACTGCGCTCTTTTGGGCGCTGGGTGGGGAAACTGAGCAAGGCCGGAGAAGGCTTTTGGCATCCTGGGGTGGAAGCCCAACGCTCTGCCTGGGATTTGCAACATTGCCTCATGAGTCGAGAGTTGGTGAGCCACATTCCAGCCCAAGATCGAGCCGTGGTAGCATACTGGTATCAGCAGTGGGAAGTCCACGTTCAGCCCCATTGGTACCAATTGAGGCGGCAGGTGATTCACGGCGACGCCAACGATTGGAATGTCCTCGTCCAAGACGGCGAAGTGAGTGGGATCATCGACTTTGGCGATATGTGCTATTCTCCAGTAGTGCATGAATTGGCCATTGCTTTGACCTACGCGCTGTTCAAAAAGGACGACCCGCTCGCTGCTGCCAAACCAGTCATCCAAGGGTATCAGGCGGAATTTGAGCTAACGGAACAAGAAATGGACCTGCTCCCTTGGTTGATTGCGGCTCGTCTGTGCGTGAGCGTCTGCCAATCCGCAGCCAAGCGCGCCTCTGAAGTTGGAACGGCCTATCATTCGGTCAGCGAGCAGGACGCATGGCAACTCTTGCGGCAATGGACTCGCCTTTCGCCTCGCCTTATGCAACAAGTCTTTCGGGAAGCGGCTGGTGTACCTCCAATCAAGAAATGGGAGGCTGAATCATTGTTGGCAAGGCGCAGTCGCTATTCTGGGGGAAACCTTGGCCTGAGTTACCGAAAGCCCTTACACCTGAATTCTGGAGCCTTTCAATATTTGTTTGGTGCCAATGGCGAAACCTATCTGGATGCCTACAACAACATTGCCCACATCGGGCACGCACACCCCAGAGTCGTTTCGGCGGTTTCCCGGCAAATGAGCCAACTCAACACCAATACCCGCTATCTCTATGAGGCCCATACCGAATATGCAGAGCGTTTATTGGCCCATTTCCCTGCTCGGCTCAATCGCCTCTTTCTCGTGAATTCCGGCAGTGAAGCCACCGATTTGGCCCTGAGAATGGTTCGAGCCTATACCGATACAACCGATATGCTGGTCCTGGAACATGGCTATCACGGCCATAGTCAGGCAGGGATCGAAGTGAGCCATTACAAATTCGCTGGGAAAGGGGGAGGAGGGAGAACCGCCAACATCCATCCCCTTCCCATCCCCAGCTTGCAAGGGCCGGAGCCCGACCTCGCCAGAATCTTGGAGACCATTTCTCGGCCCATTGCTGCGTTCATCGGGGAGTCGGTGGTGGGCTGCGGGGGACAGGTTTTCCTGCCGCCGGAGTATGTACAGCAGGTGTATGCCTGGGTACGCAATCAAGGTGGTTTGTGTATTGCTGACGAAGTGCAAACGGGCTTCATGCGCTTGGGAGAAAGCCATTTCTGGGGATTTGAGCGGGTGGGGGTGGTGCCGGATGTGGTGATTCTGGGAAAATCTATGGGCAATGGCCACCCCATTGCAGGAGTGGTCTGTACGGAAGAAGTTGCGGAAGCCTTCGACAATGGGATGGAGTTTTTTAGCTCGTATGGAGGAAACCCGGTTTCCTGTGCCGCCGGATTGGCCGTACTGGAAGTGTTGGAATCGCAGGGATTGTCCATCAACCAAACCGGAGCCCATCTTTGCCAAGAACTTGCTTCCCTGGCAGCAGAATTTCCTGAATTGCTGGGAGAGGTGCGGGGAGCAGGCTTATTTGTGGGCTTGGAATGGGTAAAGGAAGGAACCACTCCTTATCCCGAATTGGCGACTTATTTGAAAGAATATCTCTACCAACATCGAATCCTGACCGGGACCGACGGGCCGTTTCACAACGTGATCAAATTGAAACCACCGCTCTGTTTTGACCAACAAAATGCGGATCAAGTGGTGGAAGCCCTGCAAAATGGCTTGAGGAGTTGGAAGTCTTAACCAAAGAGCATCTGTTCGCTAACAGTTTTTCCCTATGCGCTTGTTCATATGTACCCTTTGTCTGCTCCTCTTTGATTCCCTACTTGCTCAGTCCATTTGGGAAGTGAGTACCTATCCCGATGAAATCGGCTTTACCCAACGAACGACCCCCATGCTATCCAGGATCGCGGAAACTGGTTTTGGAACACGCTCCCTGGCCACGTCTCGTTGCCCCGATACGGGTTTGCCCGTCAAAACCTGGGCGGTGGCGGGGGATACCATCATTTCTCCCTACACCGGACGGGATTACGTGCAAGGGCCTACCGGATATTTTGGTCCCAAAGCGAGAACTGCCACGGGAGAAATTCTGGCCTTCGGGGGCGATCCGCTCAAATACGACCTGCCTCCGGCTACTGCACAATTGCTCTTACAACCTGACGATCGCCAAGCGAGGGCGTTTTTGTCCATTCCGGGGAACCTGCGGCAGCAATATCATTTCGCCTGCAAAAACTGGGCACGCTTCTATCCTCTCCTGAGCAAACAGATGGGAGCAGACTGGCAAAAGGAGTTTCAGCATTGGGTAGGCGAATATGCCGAAGCTCGTCGTCCTTCGGATGGCAATCGGGAAATGCTCCCTCTGTCAAAAGCGCACAACTTGGTGGGAGAAGTGGGCATGCTGCTTGGAGGCAATCCCAAGGACGGGGGCACCGAGAATCACAAAACCATGTGGCGTACCAGTGCCTTGGTGTACAGCCAATGGTTTCCCGATACCGCGACCATCTCTGGCTTTTCCGCTGCCGAGACCGAGCGCCTAACCAAATTCATGCTTCGGGAGTATTTGCAGCGAATCTTGGAAACTGGGAACGGAGAATACGATTCCCAAGTCTATTACCCCCACAGCATCGAAGGATTTTTGAATGTGTATGATTTTGGCAAAGACGAAGAGAGTCGGCAACTGGCCAAGTTTGCCTTAGATTATTACTTCGCCACCTTTGGCTTGAAGGTCGTGGACGGTGCCATCGCCGGTGCCCAAAAACGCGGCTATCTGCCTGGGAAAAACGCCTCTGAAATGGAAATCATGCAGTGGGCGTTTTTTGACCAAACCAGCCGAAACATGGAGGAGGTAACGGCCACCATTCAGCAAAGTACCACCACCTACCGCCCCAATGAGCTGATCTGGAAACTTGCGCGCAAAGAAATCTCCCTTCCCTTTGAAGCCAAAATGAGCCGTCCGTTTTATCACATGGATCGCCCCCATGCCTTCGCTGAATATTTCTACGCGTCGGAATCCTTTGGGATGGGAAATGTGCAAATGACCATCGTTGACAATCCCAATCAGCAAATGGTGTGGTCCCTCATTGCGGAAGGGGAAAGGGGGCCATTGGCCTTCAGTGGAGGGCATCCCATGCGTGGCAGTACTTCCGGCCATAGTCCCTATACCCAGACCTTTCAATCCAAGGGAAGCCTCCTTGTCCTGACTGCCCCAACGAGGTCCCAGGTGGAGGTGGATACCTTGCTCGCCCCCCATTTTGTCAACAGCGCTCGGCCCAATCTGTGGCACTTGCCCAAAGGAGAGCAAGGAGAGGATTTTGAGCGGCGAAATCGGCAGAAATACGCAGCCAACCCCCTGCATACGGTGCCTGCTCCCGATCCGATGAGCGTGGCTTCTTTGAATGAATTTTGGAGAAAGAGTAAGGGCTCGGCCAGCACCTGGCTCTTTTTTTCGAAGGAGTTGCGCCCAATCCAGCAGGAAGACCTGATCCTATGGCAAGCCAATCAAACCCTTGTCGCGGCTCGTCCTTTCGGAAAAGAAACGGGCTATCTGGTCGCTCCCCCGGAATCAGTCGTTGCCCAACTGGATCGTTCCGCGAAAAAATTCTTTGAATCCTATTCGATTTGGGTATTTCCTGGTGAAGTTTCTGGCTACGTGCTAGAAGTGGCTGAAGCCTCAGAATATGCGAGCTTGGATGCCTTTTCTGCGGCGCTACGATCCCAAACCAAGCTGAATATTGAGGTAGGACCCGTCCCGGAGATTGCGTACACTTCCTTGTCCGGGGAGCAAATGAGCATGCGGTACCAACCCACCGGACTGCGGTGTATGGCGGCATTGAATGGAACCCTGATTGATTGGGATGCCTACACGGATGGAGCCGTCTATGATAGCCCTTATCTCAAAGTGAAAAACGGTCGGATGTGGGTATCAGATGGAGCAGAAAGCTACGAAGTCGATTTCCGGCAGTCTCAGCCAAGTTGGAAGTAGAAAGGGAGGAAATTTTTGATCAGGACAGAAGGGGGCGGAAAGGCTCGAAGCAGGGAATTTTGGGAAAAGAGGGCAAAAATCTATGGGATCCTGCGAGCAAACGACCCCTCCATTTGAAAATGGCAAGAATTTCTGCCAATTTTGCAGAGCAAAACGCTGAAAAGGCCCCACCAATACAGAGCCATGCAGTCGTACACCTGGTTTTTTTCTCTAGCCAATCCACTGACCGAGGCGCAAGAAGCTGCCTTGTTGGGTGATTTCCAGTCCTTCACGGATCAATGGAAGTCCCACGGTACTCCCGTAACCGGCTTGATCCAGGTTCGCCATAAACGCTTTGTCATTGCTCAGGCCAATCCTACCGAGGCCCGACCTTCCGGCTGCTCCATCGACAGCCTGCGTCGGGGGATCGAACAGATCTTGGGACAGCATCAACTTCCCTACCTCGATCCTTCTCAGGTATCCTTCCGATCCGGAACGGGAGAGATCGAAACGGTAGATTTTCGCCAGATCCCAGCTTTGGTGTCAGAAGGGAGACTACAAGCAAGCACCCCCGTGTTTGACCATTCCCTGTCTCATACCGATGACCTGAGCAAATGGGAAGTGCCCATGCACACCACCTGGCTCTCTCGCTACCTCTCTGTCAAACAGTAACGCTTAGATCTCTGTTCTTTGGAACAGCGGATCTCTCGCCCTGCACCGCTTCGGTGCCGGGATATTCCATTGCCCCCCCAATGAACTAATTTTTCACTCAATCAATGTTTTCTTCCCGGCGTCGTCGTGTTGGTCATCGGTCTTTCTCCGTCTGTGGTGGTGCCGAGGTTTCCGCGTCGTGCCCGGTGCTCTCGCT
>JBCCCJ010000082.1:0-9986 GCA_039033615.1 Bacteroidota bacterium | reverse complement strand
GGCCTGGCCAGGAGAGGAAGCAGCCATGCAGATCACCGCCGGGGATGTAGACATCGACTTCTTGCTCGACGAACGAGCACGTGAGCTAGATGGGGAAATGCATCGTTGGTTTGACCTGGCTCGGGTACGAATCTCGGATGATCCCAATACAGAGCAAGTGATCTCTGCGTTGGTTGAGCGGACCCGCGAGCATAATCCCAACGCTACCGTGAGCATCCAAAATTGGCACATCGTGCGCCCGATCCCGCAGGATCAGATTGACCGGACCGTGGGTGGCTACCCCCAAAATCCCGGCTATCCACAATAGTCATTCTTGCAAATACGTATAAACCGAAGGCGGACCTATTTAGGTTCGCCTTTTTTCTAATACAAGAAGCTCCTACCTTTCTCCAAAATCACTTTGATGAAGCCTTTCTCTTTTCTTCTCTTCCTCGCAGGCATCATGCCCTCCTGTCTCTTCGCTCAGGTCGCTGCCCCTGAATTTCACTTATGGGGGATCGGCTTACTACACCATACTTCAGCAACCGAACACTTCTCGCGTGATTCGCTGCTGCCACACCTGATTGGAATGCCTACCTATGCCAATGCGCAAGGGGAATCCACGGGGGTGTTTGAGGAGCTAGATATTTTGGAGGCTGATCTCCGAGAATACGCATATGGGACGGAAGGCCTGATTTTCCTGGAAGAAAAAAATGGATATCTCCGCGTCTTATATCGAACCACCAAAGGAGGCTTATGGCTATCCAGAGAAGATCTCCAGCAACGAGGCTGGGAAATGGAGAAGTGGATGGACTTTTTTCTCCACTTCTCCCCTACCCTATTTCCCCGAGCACTCGGTGTCAACATGAATCTTCGCACCATGCCCTTTGCCCACAGCAAGCGGCTCACCACCATGACAGACGATGCCTTTTTCATTCGTCTCACCGGTAAAACCAATGGCTTGTGGGCCGAAGTTGAGGTCCAAGAGTGGGAAGGAACCTATTGTGAAGACCAAGGTAAGCTGCAGAATGAATGGACAGGTTGGGTGAAGCTCTTGGACGATCGAGGCTATCCCAATTTGTGGTTTTATACGCGAGGGTGTTAGTTTTGGCCCAGTGATTGTTCATTTTTGGCCAAAAGTGTTATTCTCCCTATCGTTTTGGCCAAAAATTACTTAAATTTTGGCCAAAAATTTACATGAGCGTACTAGTTGGCAGAAAACGAGAGATTAATGTCTTGCAGAAAGCCTCGAAAAGTCCCAAGTCTGAATTTGTTGCTTTGTACGGTAGGAGACGAGTAGGAAAGACCTTTTTAGTTAGAGAGGTATTTCAATATCAATTTGACTTTCAATTAATCGGCCTTGCGAACGCTACGACAGAGCAGCAACTGCTCAATTTCCATGTAAGCCTCCAACGGACCGATTTATCTCACGAACATGAACTTCCTACCTCATGGTTTCAAGCCTTTCAACAGTTGATCACCTACTTACATTCTGTCAACGAAGATCGAAAGAAGGTCATTTTTTTAGATGAATTGCCCTGGCTTGATACCCCTAACTCAGATTTCTTAATGGCATTGGAGCACTTTTGGAATAGTTGGGCTACCAATCGAAAAGACATCTTGCTCATTACCTGCGGTTCGGCTGCCAGTTGGATGATTCGAGAGCTGATTCATAACCACGGAGGCTTACACAATCGTCTGACTCAAAGAATCCAAATTCAGCCCTTCACGCTTGCTGAAACAGAAGAAATGTTACGAAATCGGGGGCACGTACTGAACCGATACCAAATTCTCCAATTATACATGGTGATGGGAGGCATCCCCTATTACCTGGATGCACTCGAAGTCGGGAAGAGCGCTGCCCAGAACATCGATGCCTTATGTTTTCAGAGTTGGGGCTTGTTGGCCAAAGAATTTCCCCATCTCTTTGCTTCTCTTTTCAACCAGCCGGGGTCCTATGAGCAATTGATTAGAGCGTTGGGCACTAAGCGGAAAGGCTTGACCCGAAGGGAAATCATTGCAGCTACTCAGGCTAGCTCAGGAGGAAGGCTGAGTCAGCAATTGGTTGAATTGGAGGAGAGTGGTTTCGTCACTCGATATCCTGACTTTAGCCAAATTAAGAAAGAAACCACCTATCGCTTATCTGACTTTTACAGTTTATTTTTCCTCCGGTTTATTCAAAACCGAACTGCTTTCGATCCTGGTACTTGGCTTCAATCTTTGGATCATCCGGCTATTCGCGCTTGGTCTGGATACGCCTTTGAGCAGATCTGTCTCGTACATATTCGGCAACTCAAACAAGCATTGGGCATTTCAGGGGTACAAAGTCAAGCGAGTACTTGGCAAAGTAGAAGTACTGAATCCAACGCGCAGATCGACCTCCTGATTGACCGCCGTGATCAAGTGATCAACCTATGTGAAATCAAGTTTGCTTTGCATCCTTACTCGATCACCAAATCTTATGCCCAGAAGATGCGAGATCGGACGCACCTATTTATTTCAGAAACGGAAACAAGCAAGGCTCCTTTTCTTACGATGATTACCACCTATGGAGTAAAACAGAACTCCCATAGCCTCGGGTTGGTTCAAGCAGAAGTCAAGATGGATGACTTGTTTCAACCATGAGCCTTTCCCCAAAAAATCCGTACCTTCGGTTTCCTGCACACACCTTTACTTGACCGGGATCTTTTGTCATTGATTCTGACCTTCTCAGATTTATGAAGCTGACGTATACGCTGCTACTCCTGTTTTTGATTCCGTTTGTAGGGGTTTCCCAACAGGATACTGCTTTTTGGTTTGTCGCACCCGAGGTGTCTGCGGACCACGGGGACTTCCCCATCCGTTTTCAATTTTCTTCTTTTGAAGAGGCTGCGGAGATCACCATCGCGATGCCAGCCAATCCGACCTTCACGACCCGGCAGATCACCATCGCGGCCAATACGGTCCTGCCGTACGACCTGACCTCAGAAAAGGCGACCATTGAAAATCAGCCCCCCAACCAAGTGTTGAACAAAGGCATCTTGATCACTTCTACTGCTCCAATCACGGCCTTTTATGAGGTCCAACATTCCAATAATCCCGATATGTTCCCCCTCAAGGGGACCAATGCCTTGGGACGAAGCTTCTATGTGCCCACTCAATTTCACTTCAACAATGAAGAAGGAAATAACAGCGTGGACATCGTCGCAACCCGAGATGGAACGACCATTGAGATCACCCCTTCGGAAAACATCGTGGGGCATGCAGCCGGGACGTCCTTCTCTATCACGCTGAATAGGGGGGAAACCTTTTCTCTCGCTGCCAGCAGTCCCCTCGGTAGCCGACATCTGAGAGGGACCAAGATCGTGGCCGACAAACCCATTGCAGTTACCAGTAGCGACGACTCCATCCGAATCAATTTTGGGTGGGATCTGACAGGAGACCAACTGGTCCCGGTAGACTTGTTGGGCACCGAATACATTGCCTTACGCGGCGCTTTTGAAGGAGAGCGAGTATATGTAACTGCTGTCGAAGACGGCACCTCCATCACGGTTAATGGAGGCACCCCTAGCAATTATACCCTCAATGCAGGGGAAAGCATCGACTTCCGATTCAATGGAAATGGGATGTATCTCCAATCCAATCAGCGCATCTATGTGCTCCATTTGACTGGGGAAGGGGTGGAAGCTGGTTCGGCCTTATTGCCGCCCCTGAATTGTACCGGAGCCCAACAAGTAGGCTTCATCCGGGGGCAAGGCACCAATTATTTGTACCTACTCACCCAGGCAGGAAATGAGGATTTCTTTTTGTTGAATGGGACCGCTGGCATGATCAATGGCAGCAGCTTTTCTACCATCCCCGGCTCGAATGGAGAATGGGTAGCGGCCCGCATAGATGCCACGAGCATGCTGAATTTTGGTTCGCCCAACCTCATCCGCAATACCGAAGGCTTGTTTCATCTCGGGGTGCTGTATTATACCGGACCAGGTTCTTCCTATGGCTATTTCTCCCAATACAACAGCCTCTATTTTGGGGGGGAAGCCACGATTTGCAAAGGCGATACGGCAGTTTTTGATGCGGGGCCGGATCGAGATAGCTATTTGTGGAGTGATGGCAGTACCGGGCAGACACTTGGGGTTACCGAAGGGGGGAAATACTGGGTTACCATTACCTATGAGACGTGTACCCTCACTGATACGGTGCAGGTCTTTGTGATCGACGCACCGGTGGATCTGGGAAATGATACGACCATGTGTATCGGCCAATCTTTCGACATCGACGCGACCCATCCTTATGGGAATTACCTCTGGAATGATGGCAGCAGCGACTCCACCCTGACCGTACAGGAAACTGGCCTGTATGCGGTAGAGCGATCTGTAGATGGTTGTGTGGAAACGGATGAGGTATTTGTCGATTTCATTGGGCCTCCCCGAGTAGAATTGGGGCCGGATACGACCTTGTGCCGGGGAGAACTGTTGAGCTTGGATTTGTACGAACCTGGCACCATTTACCGCTGGCAAGATGGTTCAGAAGATTCTGTCTATCTCATTGAGTCGCCAGGTCAGTATTGGGTGGATGCCAACTTGGATGGCTGTGTAACCCGGGATTCCATTTTCATCTTCTCTATTTTTGAAGACCTCGCCTTGGATGGAGATACCCTGCTGTGTGAAAATGAATTTCTCAGCTATGACCTCACTTTCCCCAATACTGATTACCTCTGGAACGATGGCTCTACTTCTCCAGTCCGATTGATCACCGAGGACGGAGAACACAGCGTTCGGATATCCGACGTCTGCCAAACGGTCTATGACACGGTGCGGGTGCAGTATGTGGACTGTAGTTGTGGGGTGCATGTGCCGACAGGATTCTCCCCCAACGGAGATGGCGTCAACGATGAATTTGGCGCGCAGTATCAATGTCAGTTGGAGCAATTCAATCTCCGGGTGTACAATCGCTGGGGAGTTGAGCTATTCCATACCGAAAATCCAGACGCCCGCTGGGATGGCACCTATATGGGCAAGCCGGTCCAAATGGGCGTTTATATGTGGGTGCTGACCTACTATGGCAGCCGAAACCGCCGACCGGTAGCCATCCAGAAAAGTGGAAGTATTTCGGTCATTCGGTAACGAAAAATAGTTCCAAGGCACGCCACTAGACATTTCCTGAATTCCTTTTGATTTTCTGCTACCCAAATGTAGCCTCGCCTTTCCCGCACCGCTCGGCGGTATCTTTGAAAAGCGGGATTTCGCAAGCTCAACGGACTTACTTTCTTGCCGCCAAGAAAGTAAGCAAAGAAGCGCCGAAGCCCCATGAAACGCTCCAGCACCTTCCCGATTCTCGGGACAGGCTGGACGCAGTTTATTCCGAAGAAATCGGAATGGCCAGCCCGCCTTTGTGGTGAAGGCCGCGCCAAGAATAGCAATTTGGACTTTTGTCCAGGGGGATAGCGCTAGGGCTGAGTCGTGTTTTCCAGAATCACGAAAGGAATCCCATTGGCGACCCAGGTATCCACGTAATTGCCCCCGCCGATGACTTCGAAGGTTAAGGAACCTAAGGCGATGTCTTGGTCGCCATCTTGATCCACATCTCCCACGTCCATCACCAACCAACGTCCCAGACTGACTTCCGGAAAAGTATGAGCAGCAAACTGAAAATCCCCCTGATTCTGGAAGTACACAAATCCTTCCTGGGCCTGCTGGTCAAAATCGGGGAAGAAAGAAATGGCCGCAAGGTCCATATCTCCGTCCTGGTCAAAGTCCGCTGGAATGGCGTCATAGGCCCCATTCAAGGGTAAGAACCATTTCTCCTCGAACTTGCCCTCTCCAAAATTCTCGAACAAATACACTCCGTGGTAGGGCTTGAGAATCGGTTGGTAGTCGGCATTGTCGCCCGCGGTGTACAGCAGGTCCGAATCTCCGTCTCCATCGGCATCCCATAAACGCAAAGAAGAAGAGCCATAGCTCGGGGGAAATTCCACCAAGGGGTGTTCAGTCCATTGCCCGCTGCTATCGACCTGGTACCAGTAGATCCCTTCTTGTGCTTGTCCAAATAAGGCGACCACGTCCTCCTGTCCATCCTGATCCAAGTCGTGCCAGTAGGCCTTGATCGCGCCAGTCCGATCACTCAGCCGATGCTCTTCAAAGGCGCCATCCGGTCGAAGTTCCCACCAGCTCAGCCCCCCCGACCACTTGGCAAATTCAGCAATCAGGACATCTGGGAGGCCATCTTGGTTCACGTCTCCCCAATCGCTGTGCACAGGCCGCTGTAGGTCGGAAATCAATACCTGAGGAGCTTGATCGGTGGTTTTGGGTAAGGCCATCAAGAATCCGCTGGGCTCGTCTGTGGGCGAGAAACTGCCCATGACCGTCAAGCCGTAGGCATCCTGGGTTTCGGTGAGCGATACCGCTCCTTCCTTTACTTGGGCGACGCCCTGAAGCTCCAACTCCGCTGAGAAAAGAGTCAAGCTGGTGCTATTGGCATCTCCCATCCACAGTCCGCCTGCTTCTCGGATGTCGATCAAGGTGGTGCTGGGGGGAGAATATTGATAGTTGGGCGTGCGAAACTGGAAATGCGGGAGGTTGGGAGATAAGGTGGCCTGCTCACCTTGGGGCAAACTGCCAGGCGCTTCTGCTGCGTAGTATTGTTCGATTTGCTGCCAGTGCGCAGCGCTGATCGTTGGCTGAGGCGGGTACAAGCCTCTCGCTTCAATCCAGCGGGCGACCGCTTCACTTTCGAGCAATTCAGCCCGCTGCTCGGGCGAATCGTAGCGCCCCATCATCTGGCCCATGCGAGGCAATACTTCCTGCTGCCAAGTGGCCTTGTCCAGGAGGTCCGGCTCCGGGAATTGGTGGCAACTGCTACAGTAGTTCTTGGCCAGAGTAGCTCCATCCTTTTGGGGAGGCGATTGGCAGGAAAAGAAGAAGAGGCCGAGAAAAAAGAAGGAAATCAAACGAAGGGTCATGGAGACAAAGGTAGGGTGGAAGGAGATTCCCGCAAAAAGACGCTGTTACCCGATTCTTCCGCCGATGGCGGGCGAGAGATGGCTATAGGGCAGTCGCGGTAGCGGCTGGTCTGAAACGGAGTGGAAGACGGAGCGTCAGCGAACCCCGGCAGACATCGACCCTCGATCCCCCAAGTCGGGGATCGAGGGTCTCGCCCACCTCAATATTTTCCCCCAATCTTCCGATCTGCCCATTCACTTTCGGCTGGAAAGGCTGGCAATTGCTCCGGCGCACCGAGCACTTGGCCTGAATAGGTGAGCGACTTCATGAAGGCAATCATATCGGATATTTCCTGCTCGGTCAAGCCGAGTGGATCGGGGGGTAGGGTCTGGTAAGGGACTTCTAAGCCCAGCCCGACGCCGCCGCCTCGATTGTAAAAATCCATCACTTCTTCGAGGCTGACATAGACGCCGTTGTGCATGTAGGGGGCGGTGAGTTCGACATTTCGCACGGTTACGGTCTTGAAGGAGCCTTCGTAGATCACTTGCCCTTCCTGCATCAGTCCTCCAGCCCGACCGACATCTGGGTCCAGAACTGGCGCTACAGTGTCAGGGGTCGTGGGAATCCCCAGGATTTCCGATTCCATTTCGTCAAAGCGAGGCGGAACCAATCCACTGAAGGTCGGCGCGAAATGACAAGTGCCACAAGCGCCCTTGCCCATGAACAAATTGAAGCCACGGCGAACCGCTGGGTCAATCTCTTCGGTTTTCCCCTGAACGAATTGGTCAAATTCTGAATCCGTCCCATTCAGGGTAATCAGGTAAGAAGAAAGGGCATTGGCGAGGGTGTAGCGATTGACGGGGTTGTGTTTGTGCTGGGGAAAGGCCTCCTGAAAGAGGGCTACGTATTCTTCACTCGTGTTCAGGCGGTCGAAGATCTCAAAAAAGGTGGTGTTGAACTCCTTTTCGTCAAAAATGACGTGGTGGATTTGTTTCTCCAGTTTTTCTGCTCGCAGGTCGTAGAAAAAGCGGGGGGAATGGGCCACATTGATCAAGGTCGGCGCATTGCGGTTGACGGTGCCATCGAACCCTCTTGCGAGGCTCTTTTTCCGCCCGTCGGTGAAGGCTTTGTCTGGTTGATGGCAGGAAGCGCAGGAACGCTCGGCCTGATCTGACAAGACCGGATCGAAGAAGAGCAGTTGGCCCAACCGAATCGCCGCTGGAGTGTGCTGTTCGGGCAATTGCTCGGCGTAGAAGAAGGGATTGATCAGGCTATCAGAAAAGATGTTTCGGGAGTAGTAGCGGGTACTGGCCTGGAGATTTCCGGGGAGGGTTTCGTACACACTCGGTACGCCCAGGGTAGTTTGAATGTCTAGCAAGCTGGCATAGAGCGGGTTCAAGTAATCGGTCAGGAAGGCCAGCCGATCAAATGAATCAAAATCAGGATGAGCCTGCAAATGGGCCACCGCTCCTGAAAAAAGGGGCTCTATCTCGGTCGGCAGGAGCGAGGATCGGCTTTCCAACAGGGGATAGTAGGCCGAAATTGCTTGATGAACGGCACGCAAGGAGATTTCGCACTCTTCGATGGCGTTGTCATGGCCGGGTTTGTCAAAACCTGTCAAGCCCAGCGACAAAATTCGGATCATCTGCGCCCGGGAAGCTTCCAGCACTTGCTGATGGCGCAGGTTTCGCGTGGGCAAGATTCGGGTGAACTCCTCCGCCCCATACCGGAGCTTTTGGGCGAGGGCATGAATGGAAGTAGCTTCTTCTGTAGGATCTCCCAAAAACAGCTTTTCCTCCAGGATCTGCAAGCCGCTGGGATCTTCGATCATCCGGTTGTCATCGATCGACAATTTGGGGAGGGGGGCTCCGTTGATGACCCATTTGATGTATTCTCCGTCCAGGTATTCCGCCAAAAACTCGACCCGTTTGTACACCCGACGGGTTTGTAGGAGTTGTTCCTGGGTAGCCGCAAGCCGATTAGCCGTAGGATCTTTGGCTAGCGCATGGCTCAGGGTTTCCAGTTGATTGGTTTCTTTTGCGAAGGCTCGGAAGTCTTGCAAATAGGTTTGCTTGATCTGCTGGGTAACGCTTGCCAGGGGCGTGGGAACCGCCCGAAAGGAAGAAAAGTAGAGGGCAATGAGGATCAATAGGGAGGAAGAACTCCAAAGTAGTACCGCTCGTTTCATCTCAACTAAGGTTTTCAGTCAATGCCTATACCAGAGAATCCCCTGGATGGACAAATCGGGTGAGTGTGGGAAAGGAGAGAAACCGGCTGAAGAATTCCAACCGGTTTCTTGTGTTCCTCTTCAGGGCAATGGCCCTTGATTGTCAGATTAGTTGTTGGACAGCAACACGCGAACTGCGCGATCACCGTTGGCTGGCAACATGAAGAAGGTCTGAGAAGCTCCTACCTTTTCTTTGAAGTCAGCTACGTTGATCTGCTTGGTGTTTTGGTACACAGCAATCCGCTGTCCCATTTCGTTGTAGATCGCAACCGAAGTCTGCTTGTTGAAGTTCAAGGTAGCCGCCGTTGGGTTGGGGTATACCATGAACATTTCCGTAGCTTCTTCTGCGTCGATCAGGGTAATTTCACGCGCTGGAGCTTGCGCACCCGCTTCTGCGAGGGTGAAGTCAATGCTAGAGGTTGGCAGGGCGTCTCCTTTGGCATTGTCCATGCTGTAAGGGAAGGCCTGGATGGTGTACTCACCAGCAGTGAAGGTCTTACCGTCGAGTCGCTTGAACTGGGTGTAAGGCGCATCGCTGTCTTTGCGGTTGCCTTTTCCAAGGCCGAAGAGACGCAGACGCATGCTTTCTACTCCGCTGGTAGCATTGGCTTCCGCGATGATGTTGAAAGAGCGGTTGGCCAAGTCAGCCAGCTCTACTACGTCTCCTTGCTTCAACTCTGTGATGATGCTGTCGGCGTCTCCGTCCCACAGTTGGAAGGCAGCTACAGCAGCATTTTTGTTCACGAGGGTGAAAGGGAACTTGCGCATGATGCCATCGTTTCCAGCGCGGTTGGCCGCGTCATTGGGAATGGCGGTCAGCATGTAGTCGCCTGCCCGCAGTTTCTTGCCAGTGGGGGTTC
>JBCCCJ010000081.1:0-10124 GCA_039033615.1 Bacteroidota bacterium | reverse complement strand
CTTTGGCAAAGCCTTCTACGTGATCGGCTTCCTTACTGAGAAAGCTTTTCGGGATGAAAAGCGGAAAATACGCATTGGAATGGCCGGTGGCCTTGAACATATCGTCGAGAATCCGCTGCATGCGCTCCCAAATGGCGAAACCATAGGGCTTGATGACCATGCAGCCACGGACCGCACTGTGCTCGGCCAAGTCGGCCATTTTCACAATGTCGAGGTACCATTCAGAAAAATTTTCGGAACGGCTGGTGATGCGTTTTCCTTTTGCCATGTCGCTTTTGGATTGAGAATGGACGCAAAATTAGGGGGGAAGGCGGCCAAAACAAAATGGCTGGGGGGATTTTCAATCGGGGAAAGCGATTCTTTTCAAACCTCTGGACACGTTTGCTGGTTAAACCAACACGCATAGTCACTCTTACTTGAATGCCTGCAACCTTTCAGCTATTATAGGTGGTGAAACTCAGGGTGTGACGAATGCCCAGTTTTTTTGTCTAAAAATGTGTAGATTTACTCATTGAGACCAATTCTGCAGAATCAGAAACGCTATACAATATGAAATCAGTAACATATGTCCTTCTACTCATCGTAGGTGCTGCTGCATTGTCTTCCTGTACGGGACCAAGGTATGCCGCTTCTGCTGAGTATGATGATGCCTATTTCACCCAAGCAGACATTGCTGCACCAGTAGCCGTAGAAACCTCTACCAGTGATCGCTATGAAGATCGCATGGATCAGCAGCAAAGTCCTCGCACATACCGTCAGCCGGTAGATAGTTACCAAGACGCGTATTACGAAGATGATGACTTCACCTTTTCTCGTCGGATTCGCCGATTTAACAATGTCGGCGCTGCTTCTTGGCGGTATTATGATCCATTTTTCGCCAATGACTTGTACTACGTGATGGGCACGCCTGCCTGGAATCGTTGGAACAACAATGGTTGGTATAACTGGAATGCGCCTCGATTTGGTGCTACTCCTGGATGGAACGATCCTTTTTTCAACCCCTATGCAAATCCTTACAACGGATGGGGCGCTTTTGGTCCTGGCTTCAATCGCAATCCATTTGCATTTGATCCATGGGTCAACAGCTACTATGGCTACGGCGCTGGAGCTGGATTTGGCTCACCCTTTTTCAACCCCGGTTTCGGTGGTGGATTGGGATACGGAGCGGGATTTGGCGGTGCATACTATTGCCCACCCGTCGGGTTCGTGAATTCTACTTCTAATTGGAGAAGAGTCAATAACGCACAGCAGTCGTATGTAACTCGTCGTCGGACCACTACTCAAACCACCCGTCCTACTACCGGAACGACTTCTCGCCAAAACATCGACCGGACTCGTCCTGCCACCAACAATACTCGCCAGGCGCGTTCAAGCAACTACCTGGAGCCTCGGCGTCGTCCCGCAACCACGACTGGCCGTACTGCTGCTCCTACCCGGACCAATACCCGTCGTAACACGGCGCGCAACAACGGTACCAACACTTATACGCGGCCCGGTCGGAGCAACACCTCGACCAACCGCAATGCGACCACCAATACCAACCGGAACAATTCTCGTTACAACAACAGTGGTCGTACCAACAGCAACCGAAATACCCGGACGACCACTCGTCCCAGCAATAGCAACCGGAATACCGGTTCTTTCAACCGGAGCAACAGCAGTAGAAACAATAGCTCTTTCAACCGGAGCAATAGCGGCCGCAACAACAGCTCTTTCAACCGCAGTTCCTCCTCTAGGAGTTCCAGTAGTTCCTCTCGGAGCTCTGGCGTAAGAAGACGATAGTCGTGCTGAAAGACGCACCATCAAATACAGGACGGGGGAACAATACCCCCCGTCCTTTTTTTATCCAAGCTTTTTCTTTCCGACCTTCTATGAAGCAGATTTTTGCAATCAGCTTGACGTTTTTGCTCTGTTCCTGGGCAGTGCTCATGGGGCAGAACGAGAGCGACGCACTGCGCCACACCCAATCCACCCTGACCGGTTCCGCCAGAGCAATGGGAATGGGAGGAGCCTTTTCCGCTGTTGGAGCTGACCTGAGTGCAGCGACCCTCAATCCTGCTGGCTTAGGCTTATACCGATCCTCTGTATTCACGGTGAGTCCTCAGTTCAACCTCATTGGAAATCGGGCCGAGTACCTCAACATCAATGAACAACGCGAAGGCGCTACCTATTTTGGCCTACCCAACTGGGGAGTAGCATTCAATACCCTCAACTACTATGATGATGGCCGGACCCGTTCGGAAATGAAAAAAGGCCTGAAATCCTATACGTTCGCCTTTGGCCACAATCAGGTGGAAAACTACAATCGGAACGTAACGGTGGAGGGAGCCTTCAACGACATTGGCTCCATCAGTGATATGTTTGCCGAGCGAGCTCAGGGGTTCTTTCCCTCTGAATTGGGCTTGATGGAAGGCATTGCTTTTGACGTGTTTGTCATAGATACCATCGTAGGAGAGGGAGGGAATGTGTATTTCCCTGCTGCACCTGGCAACATTGAGCAGTCTGTCCAATTGCAGGAATCTGGCAAGCGAAATGAGTGGTTTGTATCCATGGCTGGCAATGTCAGCGACAAATTCTACTTTGGCGCTACCCTTGGGATTCAATCGGTGCGGTATCGGCAGGAACTCACCTTCATCGAAGAGGATGTAGATGGGTTGTATGAATTCTATGATCCTACTTCTGTGGAAGACAATGGCTTTCCTCCAGAGATTCCCATGGTTCGCATCACCTTTCAGGATGAATTCGAAACCAGAGGGACTGGCATCAATTTCAAGGCAGGAATCATTTATCGTCCCGTTGATCATGTGCGGATTGGGCTTTCTGCTCAGACACCCACGCTGCTATCCCTGACCGACGAATTTACTTCTACGCTGTCCCACATAATTACCGAAGACGATTTGGGTAACGAACCAGAGGACTCCCTTTCTACCGATCCGGCTCAATTTGGCTATCGCCTCACGACTCCTTTTCGGGCAACGGCAGGTTTGATATATCAGTTGGGAAAAATGGGCATGATCAGTGCTGATGTGGAATATGTGGATCCTTCGCGAGGGTTCTTGAGTAGCTTGGTTACCGGAATCGGCAACCCTGACTTCTACGATTTTGCAACGGAGAACAATTCCATTGCCGAGCTGTACCGCCCCACGGTCAATGTGCGATTGGGCGGAGAGTATCGCTTAGACATCTTCCGCTTTCGCCTTGGCGGCGCATTCTATCCGAGCCCCTTGAATCCAGAAGCCAGAGAGTATCAGGACTTTTTCGACTTAGAAGAAGTCAATCAAATCAATGGAGGCAGAACGATGTTGACTGCCGGGGCTGGCATCAGGCAACCGAATTTTTTTCTGGACGTTTCCTTAGTAAATCAGCGACAACAAGATAAGTTTGGGCCTTACAGCTCAGAAATCTTCAGCCCCACGGTCATCAATCAGCGCACCACGAATATGATCGTCTCAACTTTGGGCTTTCACTTCTAATTGTATCTCTCCGCGTATGAAGCAAAGCTACCTCTAACTTCGTGCATTAACCCTAAAGGAGGAGCTATGACTAATCCGATTCAGCAAATTGTGTCTGACGAGACGTACACCGCCCTCGTTCAGCTCAACCTCATTAATCAGAAAGTCATTCGAGACTTTCAGATCAAGCGTCATTATCAGGAACTCCGCAATGCAGGGATGCGCTCGGCTGATGCCATTGAAGCGGTCCTGCAAGAGTACCCCTATCTACAATTTGACACGGTACGCAAAATCATCTACAGTGTGAAGCTGCCGGAAGAATTGGAAGAACGCTTGTATGCCTGATCTGCTGTCCAGCAGATGAACATAACGCGCGACCCTCTGATGAAGGCCGCGCGTTTTTGTTTGGCTGAATAGGTTCTAAGATTCACTTTCCGGTACCTCCATTTTCTGCTTCTGCTCCTTTTTGTAGCAACCTTCCCACAGTGTCAGATAACTCCTTTCCCCTCAGTTTCTTGGCCACAATCTTCCCCTCTTGATCCAGTAATACGGTGTAGGGAATTGAACTCACCCCGTAAGTTTGAGCGGCACTGCTTCGCCAACCTCGCAAATCGCTGACTTGGGGCCACAAAAGGCCGTCTTTCTGGATCGCTGCTTCCCAGCTCTTTTTGCTTTTGTCCAGACTTACCGCAAAGATTTCAAATCCTTGGTCCTTATATTTTTCATACATGGCGACTACCTTGGGATTTTCCCGGCGACAAGGTCCACACCAGCTCGCCCAGAAGTCAATCAATACGACCTTTCCCCGATAATCACTGAGGTTTAAAGTATCGCCATTCGGCGCTTTCAAGCTGATTTCAGGAGCGACAGAACCAATCATCTTGGCTTTGGCCTTGAGTATTTGTTGTTCGAATTGTTGCCGAATCTTGGGATTCTCTTTGGGGAATTCTTCCAGATACCGCTCCGCAAACGTGACGTATGCAAGATCCGTCCGACCTTGAAATCCATACGAGAGGCCCGTGAGGGCTGATTTATACGCACTGCCCATCGCTGGGATGTTGCCGAGTAGTGCTTCACCATATTGGATTTGAGCTTTGGCTGACAATCGCAAGGAAGACACATTGCGGGCGTAGGTCTTGACTGCTTCGTGGAAATCTGGCAAGCGGTTGAGAGAGGGATCATCCAGTTTGGTGAAGCGAAAATATTCCTCTGCAAAGTATCTGGATTCATCTTGATACCCACTGCCATTGTTCTGGTAGCTGAGGTAGGTTTTGACCCCCACCATTTGGGCGAGAAAAGGAGATTGGATGCCAACAGAATCATAGAGTGCTTGCTTCTTTTGGTCGGTCTGGCGCATTTCCTGTTCAATGGCAAACACCCCTTGCTTGGTTTTGAGTGCCTGTCGATAGCGGCGAATTTGGCCCTGGAATTCCTGGGACAGTTCGCGGACTTCCTCGTTGATTTCTCGCAAGTCTTCATTTGCCCGAGAAGTCAAGGTGGCCGATTTCAATTGGGGACAACTTCCTTGCATACTCACGTTGGTCTCTGCACCGAGGTAAAGAGGGCGAGTCGTTTGGGGGCCGCCCTGCCCCAAGAAATAGATCCCTTCTTCCACTTCCTGGAGGGTTACCTGAAAGCTACTCCCTGCCTCCGTCTTCTGAAGAGGAATGGCCGCCAAGGGCCGGAGAGAGATGCCATCCATTTCAAAAAATAGAAGAGTATCCGGGCATTCCGTCAAGGTGCCACGGAGTTGAACGCTAGATTGGGCCGAAGAAAATTGAGGCCAAAGAAGAGCGAGGAAGATGCCTAGCCAAATCAGGTTATGGGGTAATTTCATAGAAGAGAAGGAGTTTGTGGGTTGACCAAGGCAGGGGAATGATTCAATTCATTCTTGGATCAATGGGATAATTGGAGATGACCTTATACTTATCTCCCATATCTCGCAACAAATCCTGCCAGAGACTATGATAGGATTCCTGAAACAGTACTTCCGGTTTTTCGGGTGCCACGATCCACGCCTTTTGGGATAATTCTCCGTCCAATTGCCCCGCTCCCCAGCCAGAATACCCAATGAAGAACAAAATGTCGCTTGGTTGAATTCTATGGGAAAGAATGTTGGTTTTCAGGGCATCAAAATCCCCACCCCAATACACCCCTTCCTGAATCAATTGACAGTTGGGCAAATCCGCAATGCGATGAATGTAATGCAGGGTGCCTTGTTCAACCGGTCCTCCCATAAACACGGGAGCCGAAAACGCCGGCATGTCTTCAATCACTTCTTCTATGCCCAATTGGAGTTGGCGATTCAATACAAATCCAAGGCTTCCTTCTCGGCTGTGTTCTACCAGGAACACGACCGTCCGCTGAAAATTCTTGTCATGCATGAAGGGCTCGGAGATCAAAAATCTGCCCGCTTGGGGGCGAAAGGCACTGGTGATCATAGGTTCTTCCTGTTGAGACCTGAATGAAGGATGAGCAGCCCAGCCAATTCCTTAAAAATACCCATTTACCCTGTGTTTTGAAAATGTCATCTGTTTTGGCTTTCTCCCTGAATTTGGGGAACTTTCCTTTGGAATCCCCATTTGTCGTAGTCAGTCGCATAGTTGAAGGTATGAAGGTCACCCAGTGTTTGATCAGTGTGTTTTTGTATTCTGTATTTCTCCCAGCTCAACCTTCCCATCAACTCGCCCAGGATCAATGGGTTGATAGTGTGTTGACCAATATGAGTCTGGAAGAACGGGTAGGCCAGCTGTTCATGCTTGCCACCTACTCCAATAAAGATGAACGGGAATATCAAACTGTGGAACGCCTGGTCAGAGAGCAACACCTCGGTGGGCTCATCTTCATGCAGGGCACCCCGGAATCCCAACTGACGCTGGTCAATCGCTATCAGCAAAAAGCCAAAGTGCCACTCTTGATGGCCCAGGATGCCGAATGGGGGCCGGGGATGCGATTAACCAACAGTCCCAATTATCCTCGAAATATGACCTTGGGGGCCATCACCGATGATAGTTTGCTCTATCAAATGGGGTGGCAAATGGGCACAGAATTAAAGCGAGTCGGCATTGGACTGAATTTCGCTCCTGTAGTGGACGTCAACAACAACTCCCGAAATCCCGTCATCAACTACCGCTCCTTTGGGGAAAATAAATTCAACGTGGCCCGCAAAGGCATCATGTTGAGCCAGGGGATGCAGGATGCAGGCGTACTGGCTTGCGCCAAACATTTTCCTGGCCATGGCGATACCGATACCGACTCTCACTATGGATTGCCCCAGATCACCCATGATCTGACTCGCTTGGATACGCTGGAGTTGTATCCCTTTGTCAAGCTCATGGACGCCGGAGTCCAGTCGGTCATGATTGCTCATTTGCATGTACCCGCCCTGGATGATAAACCGAATCAAGCTACCAGCCTTTCCCGAAAAGTGGTGTATGACCTACTGCGGGACAGCATGGGCTATGATGGCTTGGTCTTTACGGATGCGCTAAACATGGCTGGGGTTTCGGCTTATGCTGGTCCAGGGGAGATTTCGCTCCAGGCATTTCTCGCGGGGAATGACATCCTCTTATTTCCTTCCAGCATTCCCGCCTCTGCCCGTTTGATTCGGAATGCCATCGAGCGGGGTGAGATCAGTGAATCAGATCTGAATCAACGGGTAAGACGCATCCTTCGCGCCAAATATCAGATAGGGTTGGATGCCTATGTGCCTCTGCCCAAAGCGGGTCTGGAAGAAGCCATGAATTCCCCTGCGCATCAGCTTCTCCGCAAGCAGCTATATGAGGCCGCCATTACCCTCGCCAAAAATGAGCATCGGATTGTGCCGATCCGTACCCTGGACCAGCAAAAAATTGCCTACGTCCAGATTGGGGGAGCTGCCAATGGCGTATTTGTGCAGACCCTGAAAAAATATGGAGAAATCCAGACCTTTTCCTTGCGCAGGAACGCGACGGAAGGCGAAAAAAATCAATTGTTGCAACGACTGCTGGACTTTGACCTGGTCATAACCGGGGTGATGGGAATGAGTCAGCGTTCCTCCCGAAACTTTGGGATTACCCAGGTGACAGAGCGGTTTTGTCGGGAGGTCGGGCAATCGACGGCCAAGAGCATCACGGTTGTATTTGGGAATCCCTATTCGCTGCGATCTTTTGGCGCAGAGGATGTCATGCTCGTCGCCTATGAGGAGGAGCCGGAGGCGCAACAGGCTGCGGCTACTGCATTGTTTGGAGGAATTCGGGTGACCGGACGCTTGCCCGTAACTGCTTCCGAAGCCTTTCAGGAAGGGCAGGGAGAAATGATTCGCCAACCCGTTCGCTTCGGCTTTGCTTTGCCAGAGGAAGTGGGCATGGATCGCTATGCCTTGAATCGGATTGATTCCCTGGCAAATCACTATGTAGATCGCATGGCGATGCCAGGCTGCCAGATTCTGGTGATGCGGGGCGACCAAATTGTGTACGACAAGGCCTTTGGGCGGACAGAATACGGCAACCGGGGCCAAGCAGTAGATCCATACCTCCATACTTACGACCTCGCATCGCTAACCAAAGTCTGCGCCACCACCCTTTGCGCCATGCGACTGACCGAACTGGGCTTGTTGGATTTGGATGCTCCCCTGGAAACCTATTTGCCAGAATTGAAAGGCTCTAACAAAGCGGAACTCACAGCCCGGAGACTGTTGCAGCACAATGCTGGATTGCCAGCCTGGTATCCCTTTTATCGAGAAACCTTCTCTGACATCAATCGGGGCATATTGGACCGCCGCTTTTACAGCTATGTGCCCAGTCGAATCAATCATGCCCAGATTGCCCCGGCCCTGTATGGGACCCCCGCCTTGAAAGACACCGTAATGGCACTCATCAAAGCCATTCCTGTCAAAAATACCCAACGGGTCCGCTACAGTGATTTGAGCATGATCCTGTTGGGATTGGCGATTGAGCGGATCAGTGGTCGGAACCTGGACGAATTGAGCCAGCAATGGTTTTTTCGCCCCATCGGCATGAATCAAACCGGTTACAACCCCCACAAACGCAATCGGGTAGCCCTCTGTCCACCCACCGAAGCGGACACCATGTGGCGACACGCCATCATTCAAGGCTATGTACATGATCCCGCTGCTGCCATTCTGGGAGGGATTGCGGGAAACGCGGGACTATTTGCCAATATCTATGACCTTGCCAAGTTGGGGCTGATGCTGAAAGCCCGGGGGATTTACGGAGGAGAACAGTTCCTGAGACCCGAAACCATCAATTACTTTACCCGAAAACAATTGTCCTACAGTCGAAAAGGCCTTGGGTGGGACAAACCCGAATATGAAAGTAGCTTTCCTACCTCTTCTTTTGCCTCCTCTGCAACCTATGGACATACTGGCTTTACGGGCACCTGCTTTTGGATAGATCCAGTATCTGATTTGGTGTTCGTATTTCTCGCCAACCGAACCTTTCCCTATGCCAGCAATCGGCTCTTATCCCGAGAGAATGTCAGAATTCAAATTATGGATCAGATTTACGCCTCTATTTATCAATATGGGAAGCCGGAATTAGAAAAATAGCAATGAAATATTGGCAAGGGAGCGCGAATGGAATGCAAAAATGGGAAACTGCTTGTTTTTGGATGAGGGACAAAGCCCAGTTGATAGGAAAATTTGCATTTTTGTTTAATAAAAAGGTTGAATTTAGGTAATCAAATCAAACAAAATAATAGGTTTGATGTGCATTTCCAGATTCGAAAAAATGTGTGCTGAATCTAAGAATTTTCGTAACTTGCCGTCGGCTTAATTACGAATTACATGGCTAGAAATATTCTCGCTTCTGTCTCGGGAAGTGCCAATGGCAACCTTTACGGCTATCAGCTCCCTAAAGGATTGGTCCCCCTGACAATCATCAAGGAAAAGGGAATATTTCGGTTTGAAGTCGGAGAAGTAGTGATTGTGCCCGATCCTGATCAACAGTATTTTTTCAAATATCAGCCAAGTCCCTTCACCAGTGATGAATTGAATATCCAATTCAGCTCCGAAGGCTTTTTGAGCAGTTTGAAAATTGCAGTGGATGATCAAACGGGGGAATTCATTTCCAAAGTCGTAGACCTTGGGAGTGCGATTGCTTCGGTAGTGAGTGGACCTGGGGGAGGAACCCGCAGTGTGGGACAAGCTGATGAAGGGCCGCAGGAAATTTTTTCAGGAACCATTGATCCCTTTGACAAAAGCCAGATGGAGGGCCTCAACCAATTGCTGGCTCGCCACGGGAATGAGCTGGAAATGGAAGCCCGGGTATTAGGGAAACGTCAGATATCGGCCTCTGATACACTCGGTGAATCTGTTTCAGGCGTGTATTGTCGCCCGCTGGCCAGTTGTGAATTGGGCTTGACTCAGGGCAAGGCCCGAACGGTTCAAGTATTGAGAATGCCCAATCCGGAGGTGCTACATTTTGTGGAGATCCCTCAAGCTCCTTGGGTAAAAACAGAAGTTGATATCCAATTCAATGAATTGGGCTATCCCCTGTCTATTCACATCCTGAAGCCAAGTAGTGCAGTGGCGATGATTCAAGTGCCGTTGGATATCATCCAGGCCATCATCGAACTTCCCACCAAGTTGTTTCAATTCCGCATCAACCTCGGCAACCAACGGGCAGACGCGGTAGAAGCCCAATTGGCAAACGAACAACGCATGGAAGCTCT
>JBCCCJ010000080.1:0-10126 GCA_039033615.1 Bacteroidota bacterium | reverse complement strand
GTACAGCACATTGTTCTCAGTGATGGGGAAAGAAACCCGCAAGCGTGGTAAAAGACGAGCTTTCCAACGTCTTCCAAGTAGCGCAAAAGTTTGGTCTTGATAATCTTCCCGAATCTGATCCAGTACGGGAGCGTCCGGATTGGCGATTGCCTCATCAGCAAATTTCCCTGGTGCCCAATAGTTGAGGCGAGCCCCTAAGACAGCGATGATTCCTTTGTATTGGATTTCGTCGGAGAAGAAGAAGCCCCCGGTGGCGGGTCGCACTCTCCAAAAATCACTGGTTTGCCCAAGACTAGTAGAAGGCGTGGTCAAGGTATCGTTGATGCGAATCGGAGCGCCTACCCACGGGCGGGTTACGTCGATCCACTGGTATTCTTGCTCTTTGTGCTCCACCCCAAGGTTGACGTAGTGCACCTTATCGGGCGATTGATAGGTGAATTTGGCCTTGACCGTATATTCCTGCGCGTAGTGGTCATGCCAAAGGGTTGCGATGCCCCCATTGTTGAACAGGCCAGGGCCCGGAAACACAAATACCGCGTCTGCATTTGGATTGAAGACAGATACCGGATCGGTAACAATAGACTGAGGATCGTACAATTGGTCCACCGTCTCTTCGCGGAAGGGGCGCCCATTCGCATCGGCACGCAGATTGGTGAAGAGTCGCCCGACGGCCACATCAAAAGACCAGAGGTCTCCCAAGATTCCGCGCAGATTCAGTACGGACAGATTGGAGTGGTGGGTGTAGGTATTGGCGTTGTCGAGGTTGAGGCTGTGAATGAACTGATAACCAGGCTGTACCACCGCGTCATTTCCAATGATTTGGAGGGAGCGGGTACTTTGGTTGATGTTGAGGGAATGCTGATTGGTCAAAGTCAATTTCAAGCCTGGCTTGATGACATAGGCCAATTTCAAGGTGTTGGACCAGCGGTTGTCCTGCCGAGGTGCGAAGATAGAGTCATTGGTGAAAAGGGAAGAGTGCAGTTGGTCGGCTTGATTCCGAAAAAATTCATCTGAAAAGTAGACGGAACCACTCGCAAAAAAGGTCAGCTTATCCCGATAAATTGGCCCACTGATGCTGAGGCTGGCTTCGTCCGTATTCCAACTCATGCCATCATTCGGGTTGATGCCAATGTTGTCCCGCCGATAGTTGCCCGATACTTGAAAAGATTGGGAGCCTTCTTTGATCCGGGTCAGAATCACCCCGGAGCTTCCGCTGCCATATTCGGCGTCGCTGCCTCCGGTGATGACTTCTACGTCCTGCACCGCATTGGCATTGACATCCACCCCAAAACCTGTCCCAGCCAAAGGATCCTGGGCATTGATGCCATCTACCAGGTATTCTGTTTCATAGACCCTTCCCCCCCGAATCTGAAGCCCATCTGGACTTTCTGTCACCCCTACTTGCATGGCGGCGACTTCCTGTACATTCTTCACACTCATCTCAGCCAACATTTCCTCATTGATGAGGACGCTTGACTGACCAGATTCCAAGTCAATGAGGCGTTCGCCCACAATTTCGACTTCGCCGAGCGTGGTTACCACTGAGGTTAGGGACACATTCAAGGGAGTGGTCTGACCTGCCCGAATGCTGATGCCATTGTAGATTTTTTCGGAAAAGCCTACGTAGGAAAACTTGATGCTATAGTCTCCGGGCTTGAGCCCTTTGATGGAGTAATTGCCTTGGGCATCGGTATAGGCACCTTGATAGGTACCGATGACGAATACTGAGGCACCTGCCAAAGCAGCCCCTCCTTGGGAATCGGTCAATTTACCTGCGAGGGTGCCCGTCTGGGCCACAAGTATCCCCCATCCCAATAGGAGGCTCAGTGCAAAAGCGGCAATTTGTTTCATAGGTACTTGATTGGGGTCGCGCAAATATCGTGAAAGGCGTAACAACCGCCAAGGCTCTCTCGTTAAGGGACCAATAAATCCCTTTCTCCCTCGTTTGATAAGGGATAACAACCAAACCCAATATCATTTTTTATGAAACAAACATCTTTGTTTTTCACCTGTGTACTGGGACTGGCGCTGCTGATGAGCGGTTGCCGCTACGAGGATGGTCCCATTGTGAGCTTCCAATCTCCTGAAGATCGGCTGGTCAATACCTGGATTGTGGTAGCAGCCACGGATTCGGATGGAGCGGACGACAAAGCTTCTTATGAAAATTGGACTTTCACCTTTCGAGAGGACGGGACGGCCGATCTGGTCTATCCGATCCTGAGCATCGACGTTACCCTTGATGGAGAATGGAACCTGTTGGACGATAAAGAAAATCTTCAATTGCTCCTTTCTGATCCTACAGGTCTGATCAATTTCAATGAAGAGCTGTACATCACGAAACTGACCCGTGATGAATTGTGGTTGGAAGACCCCGATGACGATGATCGCACCATCCAACTGGAACCTCAGTTGTAAGTACTTTCTTTTCCAATAAGATCTGGGCCGGCCTTTTCAGAGGGTCGGCCCATTCTTTTTCTTTCCAATTCCGGTTTTTTTCCCATCTTCCTGATTCATCTCTTCCCATTTACCCATGCCTACCCTCGCCGAACGTCCCGCCAACACCCTGATCATCCTAGATTTTGAAACCACTGGTCTCTCTCCTACCCTGGGAGACCGGGCCATCGAAATTGGAGCGGTACGGCTCGTAGATGGGATCGTCACAGATCGCTTCCAGCAGTTGATGAATCCTGGTTTTCGGATCAGTTCCTTCATCGAGAGCTATACGGGCATCACCAATCGAATGCTCGCCTCTGCCCCGCCTTGTGAGGAGGTCATGGAAGACTTTGTTGAATTCATCGGAGATGACAACCTCGTGGCCCACAATGCGGCATTTGACAAACGATTTTTGGACGCGGAGCTGGAGGAGATCGGGCGCGACTATGCGGGAGGCCTCACCTGTTCCATGCTGATCGCGCGCCGCCTATACCAGCGCGCACCTAGCCATGCCCTCGGCAATCTAGTTGCCTATCATCAGTTGTTGGCGGAAGACGTTTTTCACCGTGCCCTCGCGGATTCGGAAATGACCGCCCGTTTGTGGTTGAAGATGCTGACCGATTTGGAAGAGCAGCATGCCCTGCCCTGCCCTAGCTTTCGGAGGATGCAGCAGCTTTCCCGCAAGCCGAAAAGATCAGTGGGGAAGTTTTTGGAGAAATGTAGGAAGGGGTGATTAATCCAATTTGGTTCAGCGCTTGCCTAACGGAAGAGAGTACCCCACAATCACTGAGGTATTAGCGGTCAAAAATCCATTAATTATTCGAAAAGGCTCCCTTAATACTTCCCTCCTCATCTGCCTTCGAACTTCCAAAACAAGATGCTCTCCAAACTTGTAGCCTATTCCTCCACCAAAATTTACTCCTGTGGCGAGTGTATTGAATCTTGAAGAATTCAATGGCAGATTTAACTCATTAGGAAATTCAACGATAGCGGCCCGCGTAGGAAACGCGAAGACAAAGTATCCATCAAAAAAAATCTTGGATTTATCATCAAGATACCAATAACGGCGTAATCCTAGAGGTAGTTCCAATGCCCGGTACATGACGCTGGCTCTCCCAGAGCTTATGAGCATATTCCCTGAAAAGTGCTGGATAGTCGGCTCGATAGTAAAAGCCCAACGGTTTCCGCCCGTAGGAAAAATCATTTCCAATTCCACTCCAAAACGAACGCCTGATTCATTAGCCAAAGTAAATTCATTCAATCCTGGATTGGCTCCAGTGATAAAAAAGCCAGTATGTTCCCATCCCCCACGAAAGGTTAAGCTGTAGAGAAACTTCTGCTTAGGTTTTTCATACAAGGTATATTCGGCTCCCCTGCACCCATGGTAGGCACGGAAGTAGGCCAAAAGCTGAGATTCCAGGTATTCGATCTGATCTATTTGCTCAGTTAGCGTGTCTCCGCAAGACATCTCGTCTCTCAATTGATCGCGGAAAGCTTTATTATCCCCGATGTGGACCTCCGATATTTTGAACTTTTTGTAAAAGAGTTGCACTACCTCAGATGCACCTACCTTGAAGAAATATTTGCTCCTGCCCCTACCTTTAAAATGATACAAACTGACTTCTCCCTCCAGCAGTACCCTGAGAAAGAGGTGCTCTTCCATAAACTCAGGGTTTCGGTTGAAGTCCAGTTGATTTGTGGCATCCCTCCCTTGATCAATTTCCACCTTCCGGCTGATGAAGCGGATTCCTCCGTAGATTCCAAACTCGGAGACTTCTGAGACATTGCGATTGTCAGCTTTCCCATCAGCCGTAAGGCGAAACTCAAACTCAGAGGGGTTACTATTCCAACCCTCGTTGCGAATCAGACATTCGGTTTTGGTTCCCTCATTGTCGAGAAAGTATCCTTTTTCAAATTCTATTTGGGAAAACAAGCATACAGGTATCCAACTGAGGAAAGCAAAACTTAATATTCGTTTCATGGCAAACTGAGGTAAGGGGTTTTCTTGTTCCTTGTCCAGGAAATGGACCTATTACTGATACAAATAATCAATATATCAGATCCAATCAACACAATCTTGTAGAAAAGGATTCACCCTGTTCAAGATTTCCCCTCAATGAGTCAAAAAAACGTCATGGATGATCATTGATTTAGTTGGGCGGAAGGATAGAAGGTGAAGCTTAACGCCATTTCCTTGTACCCACAAAAGTTTCATAGATGCGTTCATTGCTTCCCTCTGGGTGATAAGAATACTCCAAGCGAAAATCTATCTCATTTTCTGCCAGTACACCAATGCCTTGAATACTTCTACAATTTCCACTTCCATACTCGCCAGCATTGATGATCAGAGCTCGGTGTCCTATCTCCACCCGAGACGTGCCGAACTCACAATCCAAAGGAATCCCTTGAATGTGCCATCCAGAAGTAATGTTCGGAGGAGACTGGGTTTCGATGGTCAAGGTGATGGATTCTTCTCGCCGCGAAAGAAGATAACCGTCATATTGATTGCGTAGCAATAAGGAGGGTCGATCATGACTGATCCGTACTCGCTCGCTGGTCTTCACTTCGACCATTTCTTGATTCCCACAAGTGTAAGTCGCATGCAATTCCAAGGTCCAGAATTGTTGTTGTCCAAAAGGGACTGCAATGGTACTATCCAACCATTGCTCCGAGAACCACTGTCTCATTGTATCTCCGCTTGGGTTGAGCAGCACCCAATGATAGGTTTCCCAACCGATAGGCGCACGCCCTCGAATTGGTTGGAATGATTCAACTTCCCTCGAATGGAAGAAGGTGTCTATTTCTGCTTCCCCAAGCCAGGACTTTTTCAGCCCTTCTTCCAGATGGAAAACCAACTCAGGTGGAGCGCAAACCTCTGGGGCTTGACATCCTAGGCTTCCGATCAACAAGCAAACACATAGGGGAAATAATGGAGGTTTCATTCGAAAAAAGGATGATTGATGAAAAGCCTGCGTTACTGCCTGTCGCCGATAAATGTTTCTTCGATTCTCTCCCCAGTCTCAGGATCTTGATAGCTGTACCAGATGGTTATCTCTTCTTTTTGAGAGTCTAATTCGCCCCAGCCTTTCAGATTCCCACAACCAAATTGCCAACCAATCAATTCCCCGATAGAAAAGGCTTGATGCCCGACACCAATGGGAATTTGCTTATCACAGATGGGAGGAAGTCCCGCTAGATACCAATTCACAATCACAACTCCTTGGGTCACAAAAATGACGTTTGGTTCCAGGCTTACCTCGAATGGATTCCCTCTCTGGCCCTTGTTGTGCCCCTCAAAAGTTCCTCTCAGCTGAGTAGGAAACAATTGGTTGGTAGTCAGGGTAAGGATTTGTTCCGAATATCCCGCTACCCAACCATCATCTCCACAAGCAGCGCGATTGCTTTGCTTTGTGGTGTGCAATTCGATTCGATAATCCTGGTAAGCATCAAAAGGAGCAGATAGTTCAGCGAGGAAAACCGTTCTACCTGTTTGCTTCCATACGGTGTCAGCTTCTCCTGGTCTAAACACCACCCATTGATAAGAATCCAATCCTGACTCCGCTTCCAATCGGATCCGTATTTTGCTGTAGGAGGTATCTGCTGAAAAAAATCTTGGGGAACTAAGCGTTTCCAACTCTACCATTCCCAGGTCTTGGGAGATCGTAAAAGAAGGCGTTGACCAGGTTCCACAGGGGGCTCCGCAGCCAAACACCCCTAATCCAAACAAACCTACAATGCACCAGACTGAAGGTAAGTTCGCATTCGACCACAGCCAACCAAACCCAAGCTCAAACCCGTTTATTGTTTCTTTGACAATCATCTATTTGGTAGCATCGACGAAGAAACCGATTTGGCCTCAATAAAGGTCTAATTGATGAGGGAGAATTCCGCACGGACTGTTTTTTCCTGGGAAGTGAAGTTATTCTCAAATCCAATGTAGTCCTCCACTCCTTTCAAAGGATAGGAGAATACGTGCTCTATGGCCTGATTAATGTCAAACAAATATTTCTTTTCTCTGTCGGTCATAAAGCAGAACCTTGTTGGCCTCAATCTCTGCCTTTAGATAAGGGTTTTTGATTCCCTGGTGCCAAATCAGATCTACTTTTCGATCAAGGACAGTTACCAAGCGATCTAAGAATTCCCAATAAGCAACGTACCAGTCATCTGGGCTGACCACTCTCTTCTCCATCTCATATAACAGGTCCACATCTGAATCAGGATGAAAATCTTTCTTCAATACAGACCCAAACGCCCATAGTTTGTGAACCTGATGTTGTTCACAGAGTGACTGAATCTCAGTCACATGCGCTTGGAGGAAAGGAGATAGAGATGATTTGATATCAAATAAGATACGACCATCCCTTAAATCAAACAAACAAAGAAGGCATCTGCTCATTTTCCAGTTGGCGGCGGCACCGGTTTCGAGACCGCCTTAGCCTCAATAAAAATCCGCTTGATGATGGTGAATTCGGCTCGGATGGCTTTTTCAATGCGGGCAACAGCGATTTCAATCTGATCGCTGGTGAGGTTGTCGTGAAATTCTACGTCGAGGGCGAGAAACACATTTTCTGGTCCCATGTGAAACGTGATCGGATGATTGAACCGATGAGTGGCAGGATCTCCTTCTACGATCTCACGGATGCCTTGGATAATTTCAGAATCTGCGCTCTCTCCGATCAGGAGGGCCTTGCTTTCTACCGCCAATAAGATGGCGATGACGGTAAGGATCACCCCAATTAGAACGGACGCCAACCCATCGAATAGAGGTTCTTGAAAGGTATAACCCAGATATACCCCGAGCAAAGCAATCACGAGGCCAATCAAAGCGGCTCCATCTTCAAAAATAACGGCAAACATACTGGGATCCTTGCTGTCTTTGATCGCTCGCCAGAATCGTTTGCCTTTGCGCTGTTTGTTGAAGCTTTTCAAGGCAAAGTATAAAGCTGCCCCTTCGAAAATGATAGAAACTGCCAAGACGATGTAGCTGATGGTGGGATCCTTGATGGGCTCCGGATGCTGGAGGTGGGCGATCCCTTCGTAGAAAGACATCCCTCCACCAATCGCAAAAATCAAGACCGCCACTACCAAGGCCCAAAAGTAAATCTCTTTTCCATGTCCCAGCGGGTGCAGCGCATCCGCAGGCTTCTTGCTTTGCTTGATGCCATACAACAGCAAAAATCCATTCCCGGTATCTACCAGGGAATGGATACCCTCTGACAACATCGCCGAACTTCCACTGATCGAAGCAGCGATGAACTTGGCGATTGCGATACCGGTATTAGCAGCAATCGCAGCGTAAATGGGACCTTTGGCAGAACCAGCCATACGTTTGGGGATTGGTTAGTTGCAGGTAAAAGTAAGACTCTCTGTTCTTGGTGGAGCCATAGACTTGAATTGCAAAGGTATCATGGATCTTTGAAAAATCAGCCTCAGATGGCAAATCCTGTTCCCGTGTCATTGACAATCCCGCATCACGCCTCCCGTAGCGCAGCAATCCCGGCTCCCTTCTGGCAGCGAAACGGTCTCCTCTTCAATACTGACGAGAATACAAATAATCACACAACAGATCAAACTCTTCGCCCCAATTGGCGCGTTTGAGATTGATCACCTGATCGTTGAAGTGAATGCTGATCACCTCTTCTGATAGCATGCTCGGGTTGGCGTATATGAGCGGAAAGGCGTTGGGCTTTTGCTCATTGACCAGATCATAGACAGAAATCAAAGAAAAGTGGTCATCCACGAACAGAATTTCTGCGATGCTGCGACGCAAACGGCCGTAGGCAAAGAGATTCCCCAGACCTACCGCCACCAATTCGGCGATGACGATTCCCCAGATCATGCTTGTCCCAAATCCACCAGAGATGACTTTGACAATGATCCCCAACATGATGATCATGTTGAAAGCCGCATAATATTGCATCGCGTACTCCTGAGAAATCAAGAGCGTGTTGCGGGATTTGGGGAAGAGATTACTTCGAAAACTGGTCATAGATCAAACTGTTCCAAGGGTTGATGATAGCCCCGCAAAAAATCTCCCACGCCCATCCGCTTTTTCCCAGCGAGTTGTAAGGAATGAATGGACAACCAACGATCTTGGGTAGCTACTTGCAGTTGGTCACCTTGTACGTGCAATTGCCCCGGAAATGTTCCTGAAACTTCCTCCCCTACCTTCACCTGGAAAATTTTACACATTTTCCCCACCAAATTCGTCCAGGCTGCTGGATAAGGAGACAGGCCTCGGACAAAATGGTACACCTTTTCCGCAGGCTGATCCCAGTTGATCTGGCAGTCTTCTTTGAAAATTTTGGGAGCAGGATGGGTAAATTGGCTATGATCTTGGGGTTGCGCCTCGACCTTCCCAGCTTCCAATTGTTGGACGGTTTCCAACACCAGATCTGCCCCTTTTTCCATCAGGTGGTCATGCAAATCTCCAGCGTTCCACTCATAAGGGATGTCAAATTCCGTTTGCAGGAGCATGCCCCCGGTATCAATTTTTTCATCGATCAAAAAAGTGGTGGCCCCAGTTTTGGTTTCGCCATTGATAAGGACCCAGTTGATGGGGGCAGCCCCCCGATAATCCGGTAGCAGCGCCGCGTGTAGGTTCAAGGTGCCTTTTTTCGGTAAGCTCCACAATACTTTGGGCAGCATCCGAAAGGCGACTACCACCGCGAGGTCTGCTTCCAATTCTGCGACTTGTTCCAGGAATTCAGGATTCCGCAGTTTTTCTGGTTGGAGAATGGTCAGGCCTTGTTCGAGGGCGTAGGTTTTGATGGGAGGAGGACGCAACTGCCGGCCTCGTCCTGCGGGGCGGTCAGGTGCCGTAATGACCCCCACGACTTCGTAACCTGCTTGTACCAAGCGATCCAAGGATGGAATGGCAAATTCAGGCGTACCCATGAAAATGATGCGCATAAGTGGCAATCAGAGATTGGTTGAGAGGACAAAGGTACAAATTCGAGGGAACCTAATTGTCTGCCAGTTGCCAAGAAAGAGATCCTCACCGTTCTTTGGGAGGTTGATGGATCTGCTGGATGATGTCATATAGAGCTGCCTGAAGGACATCTTTCCGGTCTTTTTGCAGCATTTGCCGAGGATAAATCAACACCGTTTCCCCGGAAGCCAAATCATATACCCTGGTGCTGATCAAGGTCGTGTGTTTGGGACTCAAATTGTAATACAGGGAATATGGGCAAGGCCAGCCAGACCCAGGCCTGACGCAGCGAGACGCGGGCCGAAGGCAGGGGGCGCGAGGCCGTGCGGTCGACCTGAGCGTCCAGGTCCCGGTCGACAATATCATTATAGGTGCAGCCAGCTCCGCGCATGGCGATGGCCCCCAAAAGGATCAGGGTGCCCCAGTAAAGCGGTGACCAGACCTGCCAGGCTGGCACCATCAGGCCGATCCAGCCGGGCAGGGCCAGCAGCCAGTAGCCGACGGGTCGATCCAGTCGGGACAGTTGAAGATAGGGTCGGATCGGCTCCGGCGCGCGATTGACCCAGTGAGACTGGGCCGCATCCGCGACCTTCACCGGCGGGTCTCATATAGCGCGATCGCGGCGGCCGTTGCCACGTTTAGGCTCTCGGCCTGCCCGGCAATGGGGGCGGATTGCATCGGGATACGGGCCAGCACATCGCAGGTCTTGGCGACCAGATCCCGCAATCCCGGCCCTTCCGCGCCCATGACAAGGGCGTAGCG
>JBCCCJ010000079.1:0-10180 GCA_039033615.1 Bacteroidota bacterium | reverse complement strand
GTTTCCCGTTGGAGGGAGAGGAAGGCGCAGCAGAGGGAGGAAGCATCTATTTGCCGATGGCGGACGGACCCATTTTCACCGAAATGCGGGTCGTTTTCCTTCGCGAGGGAAAATGGGGCAGTGCGGAAAGGGTATAGGATACTGTGTCCATCGAACGTGGGAAAACGTCAAGGCTGAGGACGTCGTTGGAGGAAGCGATCTACGGCAGTTTTTTCCTCAAAGGTCAGCCGCTTGTACAATTCCGGGAAATAGGGCTGATCGGTGAAGTATTGGATGATATCGGGGTCTCCGATGCTGATCCCCCTCGCTCTGAGGTGGCCCAGCATGACTGGAATCCAATCGTATTCCGAATACAGGGGTTTGACAGCAGCGAGCCGTTTTTGACGTCGCTGTGAGGCGGGACTCGAAGAGGCAGCACGTAAGTTCCGCAAGTCTCCTCGCTGGCCATGAAAGGAAGTGGTGGCTGGGGCTGCTCCTCTGCTACGTCCCTGAGGAGCGATGGGCTGAGAGGGAGCGGCCACCGCCACGTATTGAGTCGGAGGCGCAGCTTGGCTGAAGTCCGGGAGCTGGTAATATGGCAAGTCGGCAATGCGGGCCTTTTCCTCCCGAACCACATAATGGGTGGTCTGGGTGAACAATTGCTGGACGAACAGCTTGAAAGCTGATACATTGTAGCTGTATTCCTCTCCGGTCGCGTACTCCACTTGGCGGTTGACATTCTCCACGTACACGGTCCCGCCGGAGCGGAGATAGTATCCCCTCAAGACCTCTGGGGTCAACTTGATTTGCATGGGCTCGGAAGGCCGCTGAACCGGGCTGACATCGCCAGGAGAGCGGTAGGTATATTGCTGTTCCGGCAACCAATCGGTGTGAAAAAAGATCTCCTGCCGATTCCGATCATAGCGACCGTATTTGAGAAGGATGTGCCGCAAGTACACTTTGTCAAATGGCTCCAAATTTTTGCGGGTGAGCGCCTGATCTACGAAGGAGATCAATTCTGCCTCTGCCTCGTGATTGGCCAGCAATAAGATGCGATCAAAAATGGCGGAGATCACTTCATTCATGATCGTTGCGGAACGCTCTGAATTTGCACGCTGATCCAGATGATATACCCGGTTGTCAGCAGTCCTGAGCAAACAATTTCTTTGGTAAAGCGAAAGTTTCGCTAATGATCCAAATTCTAAGGTGATGGCATTCCTGTTTTGGCCCAATTGGCCTTTCAATTCCAGGTAGGCAGCCAGGCGAAAACGGTTGTCTGGCGAGAGGTCATACGGATGGACGTATCGATGAATCATGGCTTCATACGGATACATATTTTCCTTATCTTGGCTAATCCCTTGATTCCCAAAAAGAAAACAGGATATGACCAGAAGACCAAGTCGATAAAGAGGCCTCATAGCAGTGTGAACTTTCGTACGTAATATTTCCCTAAACTCATCTCAAATATGTGCAAGGTTTCCAATTATTACAAATCGCGAAAAAAAAAATCTTTTGTAATAACCAGTCAGTCTAACTCTTTTTTTGTGAAAAGAGCCTGCTATTTTTCGACAAAATCATTTCTCGATGGCCTGAAAAAATCGCATGTTTGCAGCCATAATGACGACCATTCACTTCATCCGCCACGCCGAAAGTCAAGGAAATGTCAATCATCACTTGATCGGCGGCCAATCAAATCACTACCTACTGACTGAGCGGGGCGAATCCCAGGCTCGTCTGTTGGGAGAGCGCCTCCATCGGGAAGGCTATCAGTTTGATCAGGTATTCGCCTCTACCGCCGTTCGGGCGAGAGAGACGGCCAGAATCGCTTGTGGCTTTCTCGGTCTGGACCTGACGACCATCGACTATTCTCCCCAATTGCTGGAACTGTCGCAGGGGGAGTGGGAAGGCAAGAGTCGGGCAGACATTTACACCCCGGAAAAAAAGGCGGAAGTATGGGGCAATCCGCTTCATTTCAAGGCGCCCGGCGGCGAATCCCAGCAGGAAGTGGCCGATCGAATGCGGGCATGGTTGGATGGAGCCCTGGCAGGCCTCGATCACAAGCAGGATCAGGTCATTGCGGCATTTTCTCACGGATTTGCGATCAAGACCCTCATCAGTCGAATCTTACTCGCCGATCCGGCTTTTACCTACCGAATGGTGACGCACAATACGTCGATCACTACGCTACAATTTACTGGGAGACAATTTCTCTTGGAGCGATTCAACGACTTCCAGCATCTGCACAGCACGGATTTCATTGGGCATTATGGCTGATGGCATCGTCAAGGTTGCCTTGATTCAAGATTCCCCCATTTGGTTGGCGGTTGAAAAAGGCCTGGAAAAAACCCTGGCGCTGTTTCGAGAAGCGGCCCAATCTGGGGCGGAATTGGTGGTGTTTGGTGAATCATGGCTAGGCGGCTATCCTGCTTGGTTAGATCATTGTGCTGGACTCAGCCTTTGGAACGACCCTCAGGCAAAAGAACTGTACCGCCTGATGTGGGAACATGCGGTAAGGGTTCCCGGTCCCATGTGTGCCCAATTGGGGAAAGCCTGTGCAGAATCGGGCTGCATGATGGTGATTGGGGTGAATGAACGAGTGGACCAAGGGCCAGGGCAAGGAACCCTATATAACAGCTTGTTGACTTTTTCTGCACAAGGCGAATTGATCAATCATCACCGAAAATTGATGCCAACTTATACCGAGAAACTGGTGTATGGGCTGGGCGATGGGCATGGATTGAAATCAGTGGAGACCGAATGGGGGAAGGTAGGGGGATTGATTTGTTGGGAGCATTGGATGCCCCTCAGCAGACAGGCCATGCACAATGCAGGGGAAGAAATCCACGTGGCGGTTTGGCCAGCAGTGAACGAAATGCACCAAATTGCGAGCCGCCAATACGCCTTTGAAGGGCGCTGTTACGTGTTGGCTGTGGGGCAATTGATGCAGGTCAAAGACTTGCCCTTGGGATTGAAACCTGCCCCGAGCAGCCCACAGCAGGCAGATGAACAATTGTTGGGTGGAGGAAGTTGTATCATTGGACCTGATGGTCAGTTCATAGAATCACCGGTTTGGAATCAGGCAGAAATCATCATTCGCGAGCTAGACGTAAAGCGGTGTCGGGAAGAAAGGATGACCTTGGATACCAGCGGACATTATCAACGAAATGATATATTCACTTTTGCGTGTAAGACCGAGCGTTCCACCAAATAATCCCTCAAATTATTGGTCCGTACCGAAGAAATGCCTTTCTTACCAATGTTCAAAGACTCGTGATTTTCCCTCTTTCGCTATTTTCGCGTTTCGCTAGATTTCCTAGCTAAACGTTGGACATAAATGAAGTATGCTTTTCCCTTTTTGAGGCCTGGAATGCAGTTTGCAAACCGGGCCTTCTTATCCCCCAACAAGAACCGCCCGTCAGCAATTGCCGACGGGCGGTTCTCATTTGGCCGATTGTCGTAGGCTTATTCTCCGACCACCAGCATCAATCGCTCTCCCGTGAAACCAGCAAAAATACCGGCTCCTCCCTCAATGTTGGTCGAAACCACGGCTGGAGGGGCAAAGGGGCTGAAACTCGCGGTGATGGCCGCATCTCGCGTTTCCAGGAAGCGATAATATTCCGGGGTGATGTGATAGATGGTGCTGAAGAGAGTATCGCCGGCCTGGTACTCAAAGGTGGTCCCAAAGACAAAAGGCTCTCCATCACCCAAATCGTCGTCCAGGATGAATTCCTGTTCGACATCATCTACCCAAGTGGTATCCTGGGTACCGTCTGTATTTTCGGAGATGCGCGGCTCCCGTTCCTCCAGGACCCGGCGGTAAAAGTTGACTTCTCCGGCGATATCTGTGAATTGAGTCAGCACAATCGCCAAAGAATCCTCATTGAAGCGGTATTTAAAAGAGTCTTGCGCCACGGGCTCCGGGATGTAGGTAGTTGCCGAGAGTTCGCGCCCATCCTGGGTCTTGATGCTCAGCTCAAAGGGCTCGTTATAGACCTCGGGAACCAGTTGCAAGGCACCGTACAAGTAAATGCCCTGACCGATGATGGGCTCCAGGGTTTTGAGTAAGGCCGTATCCAGCACCCCTTCCAAACCAGGCGTATTCAAGTCAATCTCGATCGGTAGGAGGGTATCGGTGGTGCCTTCATGGCTGATGGTAACAGTCGCATCCCGCACGTAATCCAGTTCCACATCGTCGAAGAAGCTGGTGCTTTCAACCATGGTCACCAAATAGGGGAGGCCGGGTCGGAGGTAGCTTTCTACCACGATTTGCGGCTCATATTCTGGCAATTCAATCTCCACCTCTTGGGTGAGGTTGCAGGCGGTAAGAAGTACCCCCAGGACGATTGGCAGAAGAAAAAAGGGAGAAGATTTCATATTCTTTCGGTTCGAGGGTATTAGAACTTGAAGTTGAAGGTAAAAGAAGGAATGATGGGGAAGAGCGCGACCTGTTGGGCTGTACTCCCGGTGAAGACATCCTGCGCATTGGTAACCGGCTCAAAGTAGATGAAGTACGGGTTCCGGCGGTTGTAGGCATTGTAGACGCTTAGAGTGATGTCTGCTTCGCCCCACTTCGGGAAGAGCTTCATCACGACCCCAATGTCCATCTTATGATAGGCCGGGGCGCGGAAGCCATTTCGCTCCACAAAGTCCGGGACCAGGGTCGGAAACGCTTGTTCGCGTTGGGTTCCCGGCTCGGGGAGGATGAAATCTGGCCCAAAAGAAAAGAAGCGACCCACCGGTAGGGTGATCACATCCCCGGAGCGATATTCCCAGGAGGCACTGACGCTCCAGCGTTTGTTGAACTGGTAGAGCCCCACGATGGTGATGTCATGGCGGCGGTCGTTTCGGGGGTGAAAGGCCTCTCCGCCGTTGATGGCATTGTCAATTTTGACCTCGCCAGTAGGGGTGATCTCATCGAATTCCCGCCAGGCCCAAGCCAGCGTATAGCCGATCCAGCCGGTCAACTTGCCACCCGTTTTCTCCAGGTAGAACTCATTTCCATAGGCCCAGCCTCGCCCAAACACGAATTCTTGGTCCAAATCTTCATTGACAAAGAGATTGGCCGCATCCCGGAAGTCGATCTGATTCTGGAGCCATTTGTAATAGACCTCATTGGTGAGCAACCAATTGTCGCTCAAGCGAACCGTGACGCCAGCCGCGACCTGATGCGATCCCTGAGGGCGGACATTTTCGTTGGACGGGTACCAAATGTCCGTTGGCAAAGAGGTACCGCTGTTGGCGACCAAATGGAGATACTGGACCATGCGGGCATAACTGGCCTTCAGGGTGATGTCCTCTGTCAGCGTCAGTTTGGAAGAAACCCGAGGCTCAATTCCGGTGCGGAAGGTGCCTTCATTGGAAAAGCCCGAAAGCCGGAGCCCACCGTTGAGTTTCAAGCGGGAGTTGACCTCAAAATCATCCGAGATGTACACCCCGTATTCATTGCCGAAGAAGGTTTCGCCAGAATCAAAGCTAAAGGTTGAATCGCTGGCCCCTGCATTCAGGCGACCGACGATGAAGCGGTGCGCAATGGCACTTGCCCCAAATTTGACTGTGTGCTGGTTGTTAGGAATCCAGGTGAAATCCGTTCTCAGGGCGCCATCTGTGATGCGGGAGCCTAAATCGAACTGGAAAATGTCAAACTCATTGGCAATGACGTATTCATAGTCCGCATAGCTCAGGGAGGTATTCAGAAACAACTTCTGTGAGAAAAGGTGATTCCAACGCAAGGTGGCGTTGCTGTTGCCCCAGTTGAAATTGAAATCAAAGGCGTCGTCATCGAAGGTGAATTTGTCCCGCCCGAAGTAGCCGCTGAGAAACAACTGGTCTTTGTCGCTGATTTCGTAGCTCGCCTTGGCATTGAAATCGTAAAAGAAATAGTCTGGAATGGGGTTGAAGTCGGGATTGTCTGCCTGCAGATCATTGATCTGGGCAGTGATGAGATCGACGTAGGTCCGGCGGCCAGACACCATGAAAGAGGCCTTGTCTTTGATGATGGGGCCTTCCAAGGTCAAGCGAGAAGCGATCAGTCCGATGCCGCCCGCGCCGGAAAATTTCTTGCGGTTTCCTTCATTCATCTTGACGTCAATCACCGAAGACAGCCTTCCTCCAAACTGAGACGGAAAGCCTCCTTTGTAGAGCTTGACATCTTTGACCGCATCAGAGTTGAAGGTGGAGAAAAAGCCAAATAAGTGAGACGGATTGTAGACAATGGTATTGTCCAGCAACACCAAGTTTTGGTCCGGGCCACCCCCTCTCACAAAAATCCCGGAGCTTCCTTCACTGCCTGAGGACACACCGGGTTTCAATTGAAGGGTCTTGATGATGTCCACTTCCCCAAATAAAGCGGGAAGCCGTTTGGCATCAGCCATACTGAGCCGCTCTACACTCATTTCTGTGGAATTGAGCTGCTCTTCATAGGAGTTGGCTTCGATCACCACCTCTTCGATGCTGGTGATGTTGAGGTCTACGTCCAGTTTTTGGTCCACATCCAAGAAGACCTGCTGGGAAAAGGCCTGATAGCCAGCGTAGACGACCCTGAGTTCCAGGCTGTCGCTAGAGACGGGCAAGGTGAGGGAGTAAAACCCATAATCGTTGGTGTAGGTGCCCTTCCCGAGGCTGGGAATGCCGACCGTGGCACCAATCAGGGTTTCGCCCGATTCCGCAGATTTGACGACTCCACTGAGGGTGACAGTACTTTGGGCCAGGAGAAAGGTAGGGGCTAATAAGAGAAGCACCCAAATAGAATAGGCTTGTTTCATTAGAGAAGAGGTTCTTGATCCTAGAAATCAAATTCAGCGCGAAAGTAGTGCAATTACCGACAGAACAACAGGCAATTTTTCACCTCTTCAAACGAAGCCTAGGGGACATTGTTAGCCAGGGTAAAAAATTTTCCATTCAAAGGGGTTTTCCATCGACCAACTTGCCTCGCTCCTAGACAAACGGATATTTCTGTAGAAGCTCGATATTTTTCGCAACTTTCCCTTATTCTCCGAGGCATCCTTTTAGACAGTTCCTCCCTCTTGATTACATCACATCTTCAGGGAGTTCAACCATCCTTATTGATTTTCTGCTTTCCAACTCGTATTCCCATGCTTCGCAACTACTTTTTGACTGCTTTCCGTAACCTCTGGAAGCAGCGATTTTATACGGTGATCAATCTGCTTGGTCTGGCCGTAGGCATTGCCTCTTGTATCCTGATCACCCTGTTCGTGCGGGATGAACTCCAATTTGATCAGCATCACAGCAAAGCAGATCGCATCTATCGCCTGTGGGCGGACATCAAATTCAACAAAGACGCCGATAAGGTGCCACAACTACCGGCCCCCCTTGCAGAGACGCTGGTGCGAGATTTCCCAGAGGTAGAAGCCGCCGCCCGGTTTCGGTTCAGTGGCCAATGGCTGGTCCGGCACAAGGACGGCAATGGCGAGAACATCCGGGAGACGGAAGTCCTTTATGCCGATCAGAGCATCTTCGACATCTTTGATTTTGAATTGCTGGCGGGGGATATCGAAACCGCCTTGACGGAACCCAATACCTTGGTGTTGAATCGTAGCACCGCCGAAAAGTATTTCCCTTCTGCCGAGGAAGCCTACGGGAAAACCTTGACCCTAGACAATGACTGGGACGTGAAGGTAACCGGAGTCATAGCGGACATTCCCCCAACTTCTCACTTTCAGGGCGATATGTTCTTATCTATGGAAAGTCGGCAGGAGGCCAAACAAACCATTTGGCTGAGTCACAATTTTCATACCTATGCACTGTTGAAAGAGGGAGCGGATGCTGAGGCCCTGGAAGCCAAATTCCCAGCCATGTTGGAGCAATATGCCGGACCTCAGGTCAAGCAATTTCTCAACCTGAGTCTGTCAGATTGGGAGGAATCCGGTAACTCCATCGACTATCATATGGACGCCTTGACCGATGTGTACTTGCGGTCGCAGGTGCTCAATGATCTGGGGCCAGAGGGCGATATGAACAATGTCTTCATTTTCGGGGCCATCGCCTTGTTCATCCTCTTACTCGCCTGTATCAACTTTATGAATCTCTCCACGGCTCGCTCTTCCAATCGGGCCAGAGAAGTAGGGGTTCGCAAAGTGATGGGTTCCTTGCGGTCCCATTTGATCAACCAATTTTTGCTGGAATCTGTGATGCTCAGTTTGCTAGCGATGGCTTTGGCCCTTGCCTTCTCCGCCATTTCCCTGCCTTTTTTCAACGATTTGGCCGAAAAACAAATCAACTTTCCTTGGGGAGAGGGGGGATTCTATTTCCTCCTTCTGATCCTGGGAGGAATCATTGGCGTATTGGCTGGCATCTATCCTGCCTTTTTTCTTTCTGCTTTTAAGCCCATCTCGGTCCTCAAAGGCTCTCTGAGTCGAGGTGCTAGCAGTGGCTGGCTGCGCAGTGGGTTGGTGGTGCTGCAATTCGTGGCGTCCATTACCCTCATCATCAGTACCATCGTGGTCTCGCAACAGCTTCAATACATCCAAAACAAAGACATCGGCTTCAACAAAGAGCAGGTATTGATGGTCCATGACGGCTGGGTCCTCGGGGATCAAATCGAGTCCTTCAAAAACGGTCTCCTCAACCAGCCAGAGATTGTTTCTGCGTCCATTTCCAGCTTTTTACCCGTCTCCAATAGTTCGAGGAACAATACCGTCTTTTGGCCAGAGGGAAGAAAAGACCCGGAAAGCCAAATTCTGATGCAGAACTGGCAGGTGGACCACGATTATCTCTCCACGATGAATATGGAGATGGTGGCCGGAAGAGACTTCTCCCGGGAATACTCCACGGATTCCTCGGGCATGATTCTGAATGAGGCTGCCGCCAGAAATTTTGGGCTGGAACCGGAAGAAGCGCTGGGGTTTCGCGTTTCTACCTTCGATGACATCAGCGAAGATGGGGTGGCTTCTGAAGCTACCCTCACGGTGATCGGAGTGGTGAAGGATTTTCATTTTGAAAGCATGAAGCAAGACATCACGGCGCTGTGCATGTTCATTGGGCAAAGTCGGGGGAATGTCATCTTGCGGGTGCAGGCCGAGGAAATGCAGCCGGTGCTGGCCAAATTGGAAAGTTCCTGGCAGGAATATGCCCCCGGTCAGCCCATCGACTATTCCTTCCTCGACGAGCGCTTCACCCAGATGTATGCCTCGACTTTGAAGCTGCGGAGCATCTTCAGTGTGTTTGCCTTCCTGGCGATCTTTGTGGCTTGTTTGGGCCTGTTTGCGTTGGCAGCTTTCATGGCGGAGCAGCGTACCAAGGAAATTGGCATTCGCAAAGTGTTGGGAGCCAGTGTCAGCCAGATCATTCAATTGCTGGTGAAGGATTTTGCTGTGCTAGTCGGGATCGCCTTGTTGTTGGCCATCCCGATTGCGTGGTGGGCCATGGACCAATGGCTGAGCGTATTTCAATACCGGGTCCAAATCCAATTTTGGGTGTTTATACTCGCTGGCACACTCGCCCTTGCACTGGCGGTATTGACCGTTTCCTCCCAAAGCTTCCGAGTCGCCAACAGCAATCCCGCCCGCTCGCTCAAGGACGAATGAGGCGATTCCCTCCCAGATTCAATGGCGCAAGAGCTGTTGCATCAGTGCGGGCATTTCATCTAGATGGCGGAGGACTACTTCTTTCATGAAGCGTTCTGCGCCTGCTGATTGTAATTGAATCAGGCTTTTTCCCTCAGGGGCTGAACATACTTGCCCAGGCTGTCTTTCTCCCAGCCCGGCACTTCAATGCTGGCATCTGGTCGGGCGAGGTAGCGATTCCAACCAGTAAAATCTGCATTGGGAAACAAGGGTTGCCACGCTTGCTCAGAGCTAGTAGGCTGGCAAGAAAAGAGGAATAGCCATCCCAAAACAAAAAATAGAGGCCTATGCTTCATAGCGGGAAGATAGCAATCACCGCTGAAGGGGGAGAACAATCCGTTTCGGTAGTTGTGATTTCCCTACGCGAACCCTAATTTGGCAGATATCTACTGACATACTCACCACCTGTGTTCTCCTTTTTCTCTGACTCGATATTTTCCTCATGAAAAAAGGCCCAGCCTACCACGCAGAATCACGTGTCGCTATTTCTCTCACTCGCCTGGATCTCGTTCGCATAGTGGAAGAATACTACAATCAGGTCAAATCAGTAGCAACTGAACATGTGTACTGTCGCAATTGTGGCCCCAGCAAGATGGGCAAAGGAGACTTTGACCTATGGG
>JBCCCJ010000078.1:0-10198 GCA_039033615.1 Bacteroidota bacterium | reverse complement strand
GATGACTCCCAAGACCTAACAGCTTTTTCCGACTCGCGGGCTGGACAAAGCTGTTAGGTCTGAAGGGGATACCTTGACCCTCATCCGAAATGTGAATGGCTTGCTGAATGTGCATCTGTATTTGGCGCAGCGAGGATAGCTCCCAAGACCTAACAGCTTTTTCCGACTCGCGGGCTGGACAAAGCTGTTAGGTCTGAAGGGGGTCAAAAAAAACCGCCTCAGAAGAGGCGGTTTTGCATTGTGTCTCACGGTAGGTTGTTATGAGTGAGAGCAAGATGCGGCGGGGGGCCTGATTTTCCATAGACAAGAAATGGGGCAGATTACCAGCTTCTTTTCGCCAGATGGTCCCATTTTCAAACCAAATACGGCCCCAGACAGTTATTTGTGCCATGAAGTTTCCCATCATTTTGTTGCTCGGATTGCTTAGCAATTTTCCCCTCATGGCTCAACCTGATTCCCATTTGGCTGCGTATCGCTGGGAACAGCGACTCGTCCTGGTCTTTGCACCGGACGACAGCCACCCGCAGTTTTCTCAACAAATGCAGGAAGTCCAGCGCGAAACCGCCGAGTGGCAGGATCGAGATCTCGGTGTATTCCAGTTGTGGCCGAAAGGGGGCCTTACCCCCGAGCAGGAAGCCCTGAATCGAGAACAAAGTCAGCGCCTCTATCGCCAATACGGGGTCGTTCCAGGAGAATTTGTGGTGATTCTCATCGGCAAAGACGGCGGGGAGAAAGCCCGCCGCAAAGACGAAATTCTGTCTAACGAAACGCTGTTCCCCATCATCGACGCCATGCCGATGCGACGATCAGAAATGCGACGTAACCCCAAGAGAAACTGAGTCTCGGGTTGGGACAACGCTCAAATGAGACCTACCTTTGAACCATGGGAAAACGAAGAAGTCAACCGCCTACGGAAGAGGAAAAGCGCAAAGTGAACCGGGAAGGTCTGAGAGAGATCCTGGGCATCTTTCGCTATCTCAAACCACATCTGGGGCGATTCAGCGTGGGCATGTTTTTTCTGTTTCTGTCCACTCTCACCTTTTTGACCTTGCCCTATTTCTTGGGCGAATTGGTGGATGCAGCCACCCCCGGCCAGGACATCGAGCTGGCCAATCCGGGTCGATCAGCGGTACCAGGAGAAGTAGCAGATAACTTTTCTGGGGTTGCTTTGCCCGAACTCACGGTGAATGAAATCGCCCTGATCCTGGTGGGAATATTAATTGCCCAGGCAGTTTTTTCCTATCTGCGGATCTATCTCTTTGCACAGGTGAGCGAGCGGACCATGGCGGACATTCGACTCGACCTCTACCAACGCATCATCACCCTGCGAATGCACTTCTTTGAGCAGCGGAGGGTAGGGGAGTTGACCAGTCGGATGGCCTCCGATGTCACCCAATTGCAGGACATGCTCTCCTTTTCGTTGGCGGAACTCTTGCGACAGTTCCTGACCTTGATCGTGGGACTGGTGATCCTCATTTTTCTGATCTCGGGCAAGTTGACGCTGTTCATGTTGGCGGTATTTCCCATCATCATCATTGCAGCGATGATTTTTGGCCGCTTCATCCGCAAGCTCTCCAAGGCTTCTCAGGATCGCCTCGCCGAATCCAATACCGTCCTGGAAGAAAGTTTTTCGGCCATCACCATCGTGAAATCCTTCGCCAACGAATGGCTGGAAATCAAACGCTATCGCAGTGCCTTGAAAGAAGTGGTCAACACCGCACTCAAAGCAGCGGCCTTCCGAGGGGGCTTTGTCTCCTTCATTTTTCTGGCGCTGTTTGGCGGGATCATTTTGGTGATCTGGCGGGGCGCAATGATGATCAGCACGGGAGAAATCGAAGTAGGCCAGTTGATCTCTTTCATCCTCTACACCGGTTTCATTGGCGGATCGGTCGCGGGCATGGGCAATCTGTACGGGCAATTGCAGAAAGTCATTGGTGCCTCGGAGCGCCTGCGAGAACTCCTACAGGAAGAACCTGAATTCCTCTTACCACCAGAGGTAGAAGCCGGGAAAACCGAACGACTGTACGGGGCCATTTCTTTCCAACAAGTAGAATTTGTCTACCCCTCGCGCCCAGATGTCGAAGTGCTGAAATCAGTGTCTATGGACATTGCTCAGGGCAATACCATCGCGCTGGTGGGGCACAGTGGAGCGGGAAAATCAACCATTGCTCAATTGTTGCTGCGGCTGTACGAAATTTCAGGTGGAGACATCCTGATAGATAGCAAACCGATTTCCCACTACGACTTCCCTCAACTTCGCGCCAATATCGGCATCGTGCCGCAGGAAGTGATCCTCTTTGGGGGGACCATTCAGGAAAATATCGCCTACGGCCGACCACATGCCAGCGTGGAAGAAATTCAAGCTGCCGCCGAGCAAGCCAATGCCTGGGAATTCATCAAAGATTTTCCGGAGCAATTGGAGACTGTCGTGGGGGAACGAGGCATTCGCCTTTCTGGGGGGCAACGGCAACGCATCGCCATTGCTCGGGCCATTCTCAAAGATCCCGCCATCCTGATCCTGGATGAAGCGACCAGTTCTCTGGATGCAGAATCCGAGCATCTGGTTCAGTCTGCCCTCAATCTGCTGATGGAAGGACGCACCACCGTGGTCATTGCTCACCGTCTTTCGACCATTCGCAAGGCCGACCAGATCTATGTGCTTGAAAGCGGAGCCATTACCGAAGCTGGCACCCATGAAGAATTGGTGGCCAAAGCTGGGGTGTACAACAGCTTGCTGAAGTTGCAGTTGAGCGCTGATTAGGGGGTTGGCGCGTTACAAACGCTGAGATTTGAAGCTCACGAGTTGCAAACTCGCGAGAGCGGAGGGAGTGGAAACTGAGTGTTGATTGGGCATTCGACGCGTTACAAACGCTTGAACTTGGTCCTCACGAGTTGCAAACTCGCGAGAGCGGAAAGAGCGGAGTAATCATCCTTCTCCAAATCGCGCTTCAAATACTTCGATGAATTCGTCGATTCGTTGGTAATCCAATTCGCCTGGCCCTTCTTCGGCTTCTTCCCCCAAGACAAAACCAGCCGGTACCAATGGAGAAGTAGCAGCGAAACTCTGCAGTTCCTCGACGGAGGAAAAATGAAGCAGCAGATGCGGGAAGACTGCCTCAAACGCTCCTAGTTGCTCCGAATCATTGACAGCTAGTTCGATCAAGATCCGCTTGTCCTGTTCCTCGACTTCTGCGATCCATTGAGCGATTGCTTCGGGCGAAGTTTGGCTGGAGGCAGAAAGGATGATCGCATCCAGATCTTCCCAGAGACGATTGTCCCATTCTTCTGCCGGAAATCCCACCCATTGAAAGTCGAAACTTTCGCCTACTTCCTTCAACTCGCCCAGGCTCTGGAGGTTGAGGTTCAGCACGATCTCGACGCCGCTGAGCCAGTTGGTCATGCTCCAGATCAGCTTGGCGGGGAGCTTGCGATCATCGCCTCTTTCCAGGCTAAAACTGAGCAAATTGACGCCTACCGCAGCGCTGGAGCGGGCATCTTGCAGATTGGTGATTCGATTGACTTTCAGTAAGGGACGCAATGCTTCTTCTTTTTGCGGGCAAACTTACGGCAAAGTTTTCAAAGCTGCTCGATTCGCCAGTCATCTATCGCCTTCTTTTCGCTAGAAAAGTTGACCCCAACAGCCATCAAACGCCTTCCATCGGCACGGAACCGATCTGGATAGGCTTTCTGTTGGATTTGTGCCAAGGCCTTTTCTGCCGTTTGATCTAGCTTGAATTCCAGCAAGTAAATTTGTTTTTCGGTATAGACCACCGCATCTATGCGCCCATCAAAGGTATGGACTTCAGCTTCTAGATAGACTCCCAGGTATTGAAATGCGAGAAAAACCAAGGAATGATAGTACGCCTCCCGATCCTTGAGAAACAGATGAGAAGGAATGCTTTTGAACAGGCCATTGAGAATCAACATCACCTGAGGAATATCTTCTGCAAGAAAGGCTTTTCTGACCTTTAGGATCAAGGGGGTAGAGGCAGTGGGGGAAATGTGTCCAAAGGTGCCAATCAGGTATTGCAGCAGGCTATCCTTGACCTCCTGATTGGGATAATCAAGCAAAAAGGTGCCAAACTCCTGCGCCTCTTTGATGGTGAGATAGCCCGTTTGAAATAGGAGCGTCGTGGTATCAATGTGGTCCAAATCAAACGCTTCGAAGGCAGCTTGACCTACTTCCTTGACCCCAATCGCATATTCCATTCGATTTCGAAACAACTTGATGAGGAAAGTGGGGGTTCCGGTGCTGAACCAGAAATTTTGGAATTGTCCAGCATCCATGAAGGACAAAATGGAGAAGGGATTGTACACAAAATGCTTGCCGTCCCAACTGTAGCCATTGTACCAACGCTGAACGCTTTCTCGCAATTCCGCTTGGGGGGTGGATCTTTGCTCGCCAATCTGCGCTAGATAGGGAGAAAAGTACCGATTCAACTCTTGCTGGGTATAGCCCATGAGGGTTGTATAGCGGGGATGCAAAGTGAGGTCATTCAGGTTGTTCAACTCTGAAAAGATGCTCATCCGGCTGAATTTGGAAACTCCCGTAATGAACGCGAATTCCACATGTGGATCCATTCCTTTTAACCCTCCATAGAAAGTCTTGAGTTCATCTCTCTGCGCCTTTGCTTTGGCAGGGTCCTCCAGGTAATCAATGATGGGTTTGTCGTATTCATCTATGAGCAATACCACCCGCTCCCCATGCGCCTGATGGAGTTTTTCAATCAACTCTAACAACATGCTGCTCGCATAGGTTTCTCGCAGCGAAAGATCATGGCGGTTGGCTTCTTTTTCAAGAAAATCGGCCAATGCCTTTTCCAGCCCTTTCTTGGCATAGCCAATCGAATTGAAGGGCAAATGAATGACCGGGTGGCTTCGCTGCCAATCCCAGTGATCGTGAATCCACAATCCCTGAAATAAGTCCTCGCTCCCCACATACAATTCCTTGATGGTGGACAGAGTCAAGGATTTCCCAAAGCGACGCGGGCGCGACAGAAAGAAGTAGGTCCCGTTCCTGACCAGGCGATGAATGGCTTCGGTTTTGTCCACATACAAAAATCCCCGTTCACGAATCGAACGAAAGTCCTGGAGACCGATGGGAAGGGGAGCTAGCATAGACGAACATACACAAAAGTGGGGACAAGGTGCCGGATGCCTGCATCATCACTCATTTTCGGCGCTTTTTGCGCTTGCCTTTGCGAACCGATTCTTCGGCTTCGATTTCTTTCATGACGGTCCGCCAATCCTCCGTGGTGTCCTGGGTGGTTTGGAGGGTGTCCTGATATTCGGCCTTGGACAGGTTCAACTCCTTGATCGGTTCGCCAATGAAGGCTTCGATTTGCTCGCGCATGGGCTCTTCCTTCGGGCTGAAAAGCGAAAGAGCTTGCCCTTTGTGGTTGCCGCGCCCGGTCCTACCTACCCGGTGGACGTAGTTTTCGGCTTTGTCTGGCAAATCGTAGTTGATCACAAATTCCACTTCTGGGATGTCGATCCCGCGCGCACTCACATCGGTTGCAATCAGGATGGCAGTTTTTCCCTCCCGAAAGGCACTGAGGGCTTCGCTGCGGGCGGTTTGATCCTTGTCGCCGTGCAGGGTCAAGCTGCTGATGTCCATTCTCGTCAGGGCCTTGCTGACTCGCTCTGCCCGTACTTTGGTTCGCACAAAAACCAGCATCTTCTGGCCGGGATGTTCTTTGATCAAGCGCTCCAAGAAGAAGCGTTTGTCGTCCATCTTGACCTTGACCAGCGCGTGTTCGACATTTTTGGCGACTGGATTCTTGGGTGAAATCTGAATTCGGATGGCGTTGCTAACCAGGGAGTAGGCCAGTTTTTTGATTCGCTTATTGATCGTCGCAGAGAAAAAGAGGGTCTGCCGCTTGCGAGGCAAATGCTTGATGAGGTCTTCGATGTCTTTGTAAAAGCCGAGATCCAACATATGATCCGCTTCGTCCAAGACCAGCATCGTAGCCGTGGACAGGTCCAAATGGCCCTGACTCGCCAAATCAAACAAGCGCCCAGGGGTTGCAATCAGCACGTCGATGCCTTGTTGCAATTGCTGGATTTGGGGGTCTTGCTCTACGCCGCCGATGATCGCATAGGTGCGCACCCGGGTATGCTGCGCCAATTGGTCAAAGACTTTCGCCAGTTGTAGCGCCAATTCATGAGTCGGGGCCATGACGATGCACTGAATGCCCTCACTCCGACGAGAAGCCTTTTGGCTGTGCAGCAGATGCACAATCGGAATGGCAAAGGCTGCGGTCTTGCCCGTACCCGTCTGGGCAATGGCCAGTACGTCTTCTCCTTTTAGAATCGAGGGAATGGCTTTGTACTGAATGTCGGTCGGTCGCCGAAATCCCAATTCCGCTAGATTTCGCTTGATGGCTGGCTCAATCCGATATTGCTCAAACTTCATGGCACAAAGGTAGGGAGAAATGGGGGATTGGCGTATCGGAGAACTATTTTTGGCTTAGCCTACTCCCGCTTTCGTCCCTAATTCCTTTGCCATCTGATTGAGTTTAGGCTGAAGGATCCAGATTCCTATTGGATAAAACCAGATCATGATCAGCTCTCCCAGATATTCCGAGAACTTCACCTTTCGCTGTAATTCTGTCGTCTTGATGGTTTTCGCGACAAAATACAGACAGTAAAGAGTGCAAATCATCGAGAAAAAATGAAAGGGTAGGATTGCCAAGAACACGTAGGGGAATTGGCTTCCGATTGCGGGGAACTGGGAGTCAAATTGGGCAAAGAAAAATCCCATGAATCCCACCAACAAAAGCAGGTATCCGAAAGAGAACCATACACAAAACCTAAAGCGACCTACCTTCAATTTGGCCGCTGCCGGAATCAAAGCATTCAATCCTAGCCCGATCGACCCAAACCAGCCATACAAGACTGCCCCACTTACCCCAATGAGGAAAGGGAAAAATTTCATGAAGGCAAACATCTTTTCTGGCTGAGGTGCCTCCGTTCCCAGCATCTGTTGAAACATCATGCCCATCACAAATAGTTGAGTGAGCATGGGAATGCCAAACAGCAATAGGAATAACTGCCAGTGTTTCGCTCGTAAGAAGGTTGTTATCATACCAAAGAGATGGAATTTCCCTTAGCCGGGTTGAAATCAATATTCACACCTCTCCGGCAGGTGCTTTACCAAATAGCTTTTGTAGTTCTTGGCTTTGGGGTCTTTGCAGCCTGCGAGGTTGAGCAACTGAATGTTGCGGAAATCAATCGGATGGCTTTCGGCTTGGAGGGCGATGTAGCCTTCTTGAAGGGTGGTGGCTTCCTTGGCTTGCCAACTTTCTGGATCGGGTACTCCCGCCTGTTCCCAATTATACTGTTCCTCATTCACGAAAATACCGTCTATCATGGGTTTTTCGTAGGTCAAGACCGTGTCTCCTTCCATGATATGATGGACGATGGAATCGCCCAATACCACGGCTTCCACAGATACCCACTGGTCGCCATGGTAGGTCTTGGAGGTCGAATTGATGCAGTGAGTCCGATTGATGGTATCGCCCATCACGACCATGGTGCCAGGCGTACAGAGGTTGGAGGTGGTTCGCTCTTCTTCTCCCAATCCTCCCAGGGTCTGCAACTCAATAGAAACGGGAAAGTGCTGATCGATGCCGACGCTTGCCGCTGATTGGGAATGGAGCATTACCCCGCTGTTTCGGACGTTCCAGGGAGCGCCGCCGGGGGTTTGTTCGCCTACAAAGCGATACTCAAATTTCAGGCGATAGTGCGAAAAGGGCTCCTGGTAGTACATATGCCCATACAGCAAGCCAAATTCTTCGTAGTCATCATAACTGATCCGAATCATGCTGTCCTGCACCCGAAAGGTATTCAGGTAATTCTCTCCAAGCGGATGGCCCGTGATTTTGATGTCCCAGCCTTCGAGATTTTCTCCGTTGAACAAGGCTTGCCAAGCTTCCACCGAGGCGTCAGGATTGGTGTTGAAAGTTGATTGGCAGGCCAGTAGGCAAAGCGAGAGCAGGAGTAGGGGAAAAGCTTTCATCGGATCGAAGTTCTATTGAGGAGGGAAAATAGGCAAAATTTCCAATGTCATTAGGGTAGTAGATCTTGTCAGCGGTAATGATCGCTTCAATAACTCCGGTTTGCAGGAGGTGTACCAGTTCCCCAGCTTCAGCCATGTTTCGGGAAAGACGATCAATGCGCCAACAGACAATGACGGAGTACTGGTTCCGCTTGATTCCTTTGAGCATTTCCTTAAAGAAGGGACGCTTGTCTGGAGCCTTGGCAGATTTTTTCTCCGTAAAATCTTGGACCTGATTGAGAGCAAATCTCTCAACGATCTCTTCACATTTGTCTTTTTGGGTTTCCAGAGACAAAACTTGACTCTCATCTTGCTCATGGGATTTTCTACGGTAACAAACCGCGGCTTTTCCCTTCAAGTCAGGAAGATGGTGTAACATACAGGAATTGGCTAATTGCTAATGATTCCATTCTAGCAAAGCCAATCATTCGATACAACGCTTTTTCTCTTCAACTTTTCTGTATAGCACCAGGACCGTTATGAGAAATTCTCCGACCTTCCGTAGATCAGATTCATCGAGTTGATCTGTGTACTCTTTTCCTAAGTACTTTTCCAACAGAAGGCGAAGCTCTTGTAATCGCTCAGGAGAAATGTGCATAAAGTTGTAGGAAGAACAAGCAACCGCATAGGGTGGGGACCTATCCAACCAGTGTAGTACCGCGACTTTTTACGGGAAAGGAAAAAACACCTTCAAAAAGGCACTGAAACGTAAGGCTTTAGAGAAGTTATCCCCAGAATCTACGGGTACGGGATTTACGGGATCTGCCCGTAAGAGATCATTTCGATAGCGATCCCTTCAGCCGGAACAATGTTTTCTTGCTTATCCAGATCTAAGAGTGGCATCTGCTTGAACTTGGTCTTGGAGAAGAAGATGAAGCGAGGATCGGTTTGAATGGTTTCAAAGGTGCGAGCGAAGTGCTGGTTGTACTTTACCTTCCCTTCTTGAGCAAGGCGATAGAAGAGTTCTCCATTCTTCCGTTTCTTGGAAAGTAGGAGGGGTACCGGATGATAGTTGAGGTACACCTCGAAGCGATCCGCTTGGGTTTTTACTATTTGGATGATTTCAATGGTATCGCTCTTTTTGATTTCTTGAATGCGTTTGGTATCGTTTTCAAGTTCTGGACGATTGAAGGATAGCTGGATCTCCGTCTGTACTTTCACTTGATTGAGTCCATAACGGCTGACGGGGCTCAACTTTTCCAGTCCAATGAGTTCATTCTGAATTCCAGTGATCTCAATCTCCTTGCTTTGCTCCAATACAAAAAGCGCCTCAAAGAAGCGGAGATCTAATTTCCCTTTGGTCCATTGCTGATGAACTTCAGGATGTTGTTGTTGAAGGGTTTCGAGAAATCCATCTTCGCCCAAGGTCCAGATCATGGGATCATCCTGCATGGACCTGAGTTGATGGAAGTGGGAAAGGAGCAGATCTTTTCCAACGGTGGCTTTCAGAGGTCTGACTTTCCTGGTCTGCTCCAGACTTGTAAGCTCCCCTCGAAGATATTGAGTCAGGTATCTCTGGATCGTAGCTCGCAGACGCTTAATGGAAACATCTAGGTGGAGCCGGAAAAAGCCACAAGCTGCCAGGAGGGTTGATACTGGTACTTGCCCAAGATTTTTGGGGATCTCGCCCCGCCCTTCTTGATCCAGCCAGGGAATCGCAGCAAAGAGCTGCCTGAACTTTTGCGGATTAAATTCTACTACTTCGCTTCCCGTCTTCTTCGAGAAGAAGTTCTTCAGTTGAGGTAAGTCAAGTATCTCCGTATCGGGCTGAATCGCGTTGAAGAAGCTCAGGTCCAAAAATATATCTTTTACCTTCACTCCTTCAGGTTCCAGATTAAGGAGCAGTTTCAGCAAACGGATTCCTTCCCAGGGGGCTGAGGGTCCAGTACGAGGAAACCTGAAAGGATTAATTAGGTCATGGGGATGAATGCTGCTCTCTTTTGAGGATTCATACTTTCGCAGTAGGACATACAACACCAAGAGCTTTCTCTCTGACCAATATCTATGCTCCTTTTCTTGCTTTTGCCAAAACATGGAGTGGTTGGCCTAAAAAGAGAACTACAAGATTTCAAACAGGCCAGGGGTAGTATACCTTGTGAGGATAATGCAAAGCAAGGAAAAAGTTTACTTTTAAATGGT
>JBCCCJ010000077.1:0-10225 GCA_039033615.1 Bacteroidota bacterium | reverse complement strand
GGAAAGATTGGACGAATGATAGGTTGTTAAGCAAAACGCGGCGAGGTCCAAAAAGGTACGCAAATATTCGTCCGCTTTTCTGGGGAGAGTAGTGCGTAGGGGAAAGTAATTCCTGATTTCGTTCTGACTTTTCCTACCAATCTTTCTCCGATTTCTTCTTCTTTCCCTTGGCCTTTTTCATCTGAATTTCCCTTTGCAGTTTTTCTTCCTGATAGCGAAGGGCTTCCAAGAGTTGCTCAATTTCTTGCTCGCTCATCTGAACGGCCTGTTGCTCTTTCTTGCTATCTTGTTGGTCCCCTTGTTCGGGATCTTCTTGTTGTTCCTGCTCCTCCTGGTTTTCTTCGTTCTGTTCCTGCTCTTGTTGCTCCTGATTTTGGTCTGGTTGCTCCTGCTCCTGCTCCTGCTGGTCTTGGTCTTGTTGATCTTGGTCCTGATCGTTTTGATCTTGCTGATCCTGGTCTTGTTGATCTTGATTTTTCTGCTCCTGTTGTTGTTGGAGCAACTGCTGGGCGTAGGCGAGGTTGTAGCGGGTATCTTCGTCTTTTGGATTGATGCGCAAGGATTTTTTGAACGCTTCTACGCTGCCTTGTGCATCTCCTGCTTCCAAAAGGGTGTTGCCTAAGTTGTGGAAAGCGCGCGCTCGCTCGGCAGGACTCTCGGCATAGTCAGCCGCGTTTTCAAACTGCTTTTGGGCCGTCTCAAAATCTTTTTGCTGATAGGAGGCATTGCCCAGATTGTAATTGGTCCGAACATCAAAACTATCCACTTTCATGGCTGCCTGATAGGATTCCTGAGCAGTTTGATAGTCCTGAGACTCATACGCGCGATTGCCCTTCCTCAGGAGGGAGCGACTTTCGCTATTTGGTTGGGCAAAGAGAGCGGTACTTCCTAAGCTCAAGCCTAGGAGACAGGTAAGCAGAATAGAAAGAAGGTGTTTCATGATTGAAAGATTTTCCAGTCGGTCAACCAGCGATTTTTACGTTCTGAAAGGAGAAATTCGATCACCAAAAAGAGCAAACCAGCTACCAAAAACCATTGGAACTGATCCTCATAATCAGAGTAGGCGTGCTCCTCATACTCTTTTTGTTCCATCGCCGCCAATTGATCCAGGAGAGCTTCGGTTTCCCCATTTCCTGATTGGAGTTTGAGATACATCCCTTCCCCGGCCTCAGCGACTTCTTGCAGCATTTGAGGATTCATTTTGGTGTAAACAATGCTTCCTTGTCGATCTTGTTTATAGCCCACTCTGCGATTTCCCTGATAGATGGGAATGGGTTCTCCCTTAGCGGAACCGACCCCCATGGTGTGAATGACCATACCATTGGAGACAGATTCTCGGGCGGCAGCAATGGCATCTCCCTCATGATTTTCTCCGTCCGAAATGATCAGCATGACCGCATGTTGGCGTTCTGCTCGTTCAAAGGCTTCATCTGCCAAGCGGATGGCGGCTCCGATTGCCGTGCCTTGGGTTGCCGCCAAATCTGGACTGATGGTTCGCAGAAAGGTTTTTGCTGCAGTATAATCAGAAGTGATCGGCACCTGTAGGTAGGCATTTCCAGCAAAGAGAATCAACCCCACCCGATCTCCTCCCAGCCGATCAATCAAGCGCGAGACAAACTGCTTGGAACGGTCCAGTCGGTTGGGGGTTTCATCTTCTGCCAACATGCTCTGCGAGATGTCTATGGCAATCATCAGATCTACCCCTTGCCGCTGTACTTTTTCATAGGACTGACCAATTTGAGGGTTGGCCAATGCGATGATCAAACAAATCAGGCTAAGTGCCGCAAAGCCGAATTTCCAGATATGTTTCGCAGCAGGCTTTTCTGGCATGAGGCGAGCAATCAAACTCCCTTCGCCCAATCGTTGGATGGCTTTTCTTCTGCCCCATAGGAACAATAAAAATAGGCCTGCGATGGGAATCAGCAAGAGGAGCAAATAAAAGGCTTCTGGATGTTCGTATTGAATCATAGCTTGCTGAGAACTTATGGAATGTGGCGGACCACTGCGTACCGAATAATCAACTCCAGACACAAAAGGATGCCCGCCAGAATCACAAAGAAGTGAAACTCTTCCGATTTGCGGCTGATGCGGGTGACTTGGATCCGGGTCTTCTCCAATTCGTCAATTTCTTCATAGACCTTCCCCAAGGCGGTGGTATTGGTTGCCTGATAATATTTTCCACCGGTTTGGAGCGCAATATCTTCGAGGAGTTCCTCGTCTAGTTTGACTTCTTGGGTTTGTTTAAACCGTTGACCAAAAGCATTTTGGGCCCAGAATGGAGCTTCGCCATCTTTTCCGACCCCAATGGTATAGACTCGAATGTCGTATTGCTTAGCAGCTTCGACCGCAGTCAAAGGGTCGATGAAGCCTGCATTGTTGACGCCATCAGTCAAGAGAATGATGACCCGACTTTCGGCATCACTGTCTTTCAATCGAATCACGGAGGTGGAAAGGCCCATGCCGATGGCGGTCCCTTGTTCCAAAAGGCCTTCTTCCACTTCGGACAATAATTTTTTGAGCATGCCGTGATCTGTGGTCAAAGGGCACTGCGTAAAACTTTCTCCGGCAAAGACAACCAACCCAATTCGATCATGTTCCCTTCCTTCGATGAATTCCAGGGCTTTTTGCTTGGCGGCTCCGAGACGATTGGGCTTGAAATCCAAGGCGCTCATACTGCCGGATACGTCTAGGGCTAGGAGGATGTCAATGCCTTCAGTATCGATTTCTTCTTCGTTGAAGGTCTGCTGGGGCCGGGCAAGGGCGATGATGATCAGGCTGACTACTAGGGTTCTCAGGAAGAACAGATACTTTTTCAGAAATCCCCGAATGGGGGAGGTGTGGCCCGCAAGCGCGTCAACGATGGGCAATTGAAGGGTAGGGTAAAGGTGCTTGTATCGCCAAAGTCGATACAAAACAAATAGGGCAGGAAGCACCATCAGAAATAGCGCCTCGGGATTCGCAAAGGTCAAGGATTTCCAACGGGCCCAGGTCATGAAGAGGTGCTTTCAGAAGGGTGGGAGATAGGAGGATCTACTTCAAGAATTTGTGGCAAGACCTCTTGCATTTCAGGAGGAGAGGCGACCCAATCTTTGGTAGAACGAATGAACTCTCTGCCGATTTCGATGGCTTGTAGGTTGTCTTGGCTAGTAGGCTCGAATTTGGCAAACTTGGCGAGATCCGCCTGCTGCAACAAATCTTTCAGGTGCTTGATCAACTTGTCTTCCAGAGAAAGCCCCCGCAAGTCGCTGACAATTTCATCTGTGATGGATTCCAGGGCCGGTACTTCGAAGGTTGCTTCGATGTACTGGCGAACAATTTCGGTGAGGTTGGTATAATACGCCTTGATTTCTCCCTGCTGCCAAAGTTTGTCCGCCTCCAAACGCGCGAGGTCGCGCATGGCTGTTTCATGCGGCGGAACTCGATAAGTCGGTTTGGGTTGCGCTTCCAAAGGGCGTTCCTGCCGTTTTTTCCACCACCAATAGCCTCCAACTACCAAGGCTAGGATCAAGAGGATTCCTCCCGCCCACCTGAGAATTTCGCCAGTGGTAATGGGTACCGCAATGATTTCTTTGATCGGCTTGATTGCTTGGGCAGTATCTACGACTACCGTATAGACCTGGATGGGAATCGGCAAGGACAAGGCTTGTTGGAGGGAACTGTCTCCACGCTCCCGAAATCCCACCGCAACTGCCGGGAGCTGATAGGCACCTGAGTCAAAAGCAATCAGATCAAATTGCTGCGCCTTGATGGCTTGGCCATTGACCGTGCTTTCTTGTAGCGGGCTGCGGCTGAGAATCTCGAACTTTCCAAGGGTGTCCGCCAGATTGGGCCATAGCACCTCCACATCTGCTTGATGGGCTGCTCGAAGGGAGACCTGAAGGACTTCCCCAATGCGCAACTCTTGTGTATCCGGCACCATTTGTACCGCAACAGATTGAGCCATCAGGGAACTGGAAAGCCACCCAATGGGACTGAGAAATAGGGGAAAGAGAAGAAAAAGGAAGAAAGGTTTTTGAACCCTCATGTTGTTCCGAACGGTTATCAAGCAAATATATCGCTTTTTCGAGGGCAGAGGGTGTTAATGAAGTGTTAAAGTCTCAAATTGTGACCCTATATTCGTGAAAACAGTCCTAAGCTTGTCTGAATCTCATTAGAACTCAATTTTATCAACTCATGGTTTATCTCATAGGCATTTTGGCATTCGGCCTGAGCTGGTTGGTTCGAGCTCGCTTCAAAAGCGTGATGGGCCAACTTTCCCGAACGGCAACGACTTCGGGGATGACTGGGAAAGAAATTGCAGAAGCGATGCTGGAGGCGTACAACATTCATGATGTACAGGTGGTCGCTACCGGAGGCATGTTGACCGACCATTACAATCCCGCCAAGCGCACCGTCAATCTGAGCGAAGCGGTGTACCATCAGCGCAGCATCACAGCGGCGGCTGTAGCAGCGCATGAGTGTGGACACGCCGTTCAACACGCCACTTCCTACTCCTTTTTGCGCATGCGGTCTTCTTTGGTACCTGTAGTAAGTTTGGCCTCTCGATTCAGTGGCCCGGTACTGTTGGGGGGGATTGTGTTGTTGAATAGCTTTCCTCAATTGTTGTTGATAGGAATCATCATGTTGGGGGCAGCCACGCTTTTCAGTCTGATCACCCTCCCTGTGGAATTTGATGCGAGTAGACGGGCCCTAAACTGGTTAGAAGAGAGTCGCATCACAGTCGGAGAAGAACAAACCTTGGCAAAAAAAGGCTTGAAATGGGCCGCTATGACCTACGTAGTTGCCGCTTTGGGGTCGCTAGCTACTCTGCTGTACTACCTGAGCATTTTTCAACAGCGCCGCTAAGGCTATTGCAAGCAGGAGGCACATGCTGTTTCGGTATCAATTCGAACTGGGGATTTCAACAGGGGATCACTTCCCTCCAGTTGGAAGAAATCCTATCTTTGTTTGGTGGAACAAAATGCCAAAAATCGCTTATTAGAGCTGCTTCAAAACCTCGGGATTTCTCAGGATGTGGCTCAGTTCGATTCGACTCCCGATGCTGCTCATGGGTTCGGATGTGAGCTTTCTGTGCAATTGCCAGATGGAAGACGGATAGAAGGGCAAGGGAATGGGCCGAAACGCAAAGCTGCTGAATTGGCGGCGGCGGAAGAGTTGTTCCAAACCATCGACTTGCACCATTCAGATCTATGGGTTGATTGGGAGTTGATCATGGTTAAGGCCCAGGCAGGAGATGCGCTGATCAAGCTAGGAGCCTATCTCTCCACAGAACTCAAAAGTTCGGCAGATAAGTCTTTGCATCTTCAGCAATTCGAATCTGATCAGCATCTTGCCAGGGTCTTCGATGTTTGGCAACAGCAAGGTGCACCGGAGTGTCTTTTGTGGGGCCCAAACTTAGGGGAAAAGAAAAAAGCCAGTTTGGTGGAAGCGATTGTTTGGGACCGATACCACCAGCAATTGCTTCATCCGCAGTCAGCCCCTGTATTTCATGATCTGTTGGAAAGCTTGGAAATATGAGAGAACAGAGATTTCAATTTTGGCGGAAATGGCTCACCCTAGCCAACTTAATGACCTTGGTGGTAGGACTTTTGGTAGCCTTTGCGGGCAATAGTTGGGTGTTTGACCTGCACAATGAAGGCACCAGGGCGGTCTTTTTCCAAGGGGAGGATTTCTCTCCTGAAGTCCTGCGGCTCAAGAATTGGTTGTTTGGGATCATCGGCGGAACCATCGTTGGTTTTCACAGCTTGATGATCTTCTTATCCGAAATTCCATTCAAAAGGAAGGAGCCCTGGGCATATTGGGCTTTGAGCATTGGCATGGGCAGTTGGTTTGTCATCGACACCAGCATCTCTTGGTACTATGGCGCCATCCATAACATTGTGCTGATCAATTTGGTCGCGTTGCTACTGATCGGAATCCCGCTGATTGCCACATTGCGCGTGTTTCGAACGCCTGCTTGATTCAGGATTCTGGCAAGCCAGAGGAAGGGGAGGAAAGACTGTCTAGGTCTTCGTTTGGTAGGAGGGGGGGCTCTGGGGAGACATGCGGAGCGGTAAAGATGTGAGCGGCCCCTTGCTTGGGAGAAAATTGGTTTAGACCCCAATATCCAATCCCTAGACAGGCCATTGCCAATAAACCTCCACTCAGCAGATATCCCAATTGGGTGCCTAAAGAAGGACTGCCCGAAGGGGTAGTTTTGACTTTGGCTTGTGCATCAGGTTTAGATTTGGGAGCAGGATCAAAAGTAGGAGACACAGCCTCTCCTACTTCCGCATCCTTGATTTGAAACAACGCACCCGGATCTAGCTTGGTTTTTTCCAGGTCCGATTCTTGAGCCTGGGAGGATTGATGTTCGGAAGACCCTTCTACCGCCAAAATGTGGATCAAATAGGCCGAGAAATTGTCATTGGGATTGCCCAAACATTTTTCCCGAATCAAGGCGATTTTCTCTGAATCAGAGCGCTCGCTCCCCAGTACGTGGGCCAGAGCTTCGTCGGTGATATTTTCCAGAATCCCATCTGAGCAGAGGAAAAAGTAATCCCCATCTTTGATGTCAGTAAGCTGATGAACTTCCAACTCGGTGGGCCGTACCGAGTTGCCCTGAATGGCGCGAGTGATGACATGGGCCTGTGGATGGTGGGCCGCATGCTCGGGTTCCAATACCCCTCTTTTGACCAACTCATTGACCAGGGAATGGTCTTCGGTTTTCCAATGGACACCACCGTTTCGAATCTGATATACCCGACTGTCGCCTGCATGAGCTATGGTAGCTCCGGCATCATGCAAATGAAGGAGGGTGAGCGTGGTCCCCATGCCTTTGCTTTCCGGCTTGCGGAGCAAATATTGATCGATGCTTTCCTGCGTAACCTCCAGGGCTTGCTGTAAATAGGAACCCGTAGACCTTTCCACCGGATAGGACTGGAAATATCGCGCCATGCTTTGACAGACCAGCTCACTGGCGATTTCCCCCTTTGATGCACCACCAACTCCATCACATACCATGAACAAGCGATCGGTAGAGGTAGCCATCCCCAATTTGGGGTAGATGGCGTCTTCATTGTTGGGACGAGCCCCAACTTCCCAGATCGCAAGTGGTAGATGCAGGTGGAGGATCATAAATGGTTAGCCTTCGATGATGGTTCTGGCGTACTCCGTGTGAATGACGGTTTTTAAGGCATTGGCCGCAGAGCCGGATTGCTTCAAGGTCTTCAGAACAATTTTGGTGCGGCCAGCCTGGATCGTATCACCATCCTGAAGAAAAATTTCGTCGTAGGTATCGAGCTTTTTATCCTTTTCCGGGAGAAAGGTGCCATTGGTACTGCTGAGGTCGGACAACAAATACTGCAATTGACCTCGCTGATCCTGGGCCACCCGGAGCATACAGTGGTGCCGACTCATGAACTTGTCATGAGTCTCAATCATGATGTCAGCGGGTTTGGAAACACTTTTTCGGCCTACCACATTCTCGCCTGCTTTCAGGGGGAAAGTTTGAGTCGGAGCATGTTCATCATGGACGATGATCCACCCTAACTCCTGAGCGGTTTGGGCCTGTGGTTCCGGTGCCAGAACCATGGTCGCATCATGCTCTGGTTGAGGGGTAGGCGTATGCAGAGGATTCGCACCTATCTGTGGCAACTTGATGCGATTGATGGACTTACAATTGGGGCATTTGACAAGAGGCTGTGAAGGATTCAACTTTGACTCGTCAAAGCTCAATTGAGAACCGCAGTTGCCACATTTGATGATCATATCAGGTAATTCAGGGGTTAGGGGTCAGGGGTCAGGGGTCAAAGATCTTGACCATGAATCAAAACAAATCTGCTAAGGCATCCAAATCATCAAAGCCATCTTGATTCAATTCTGGGGGGTCGAAATCTTCTGCTACCTCTTCTCCGAATTGATCTTGGAGGGATTCTCCAAGATTTTCAATGGCTTCTTCTTTCAATTCTCCTTTGACTTCATTGGCCAAATGAACGGATTCTGATCCGAGGTCTTCTGCCTCTACAATCGCTTCGATTATGGGGATTTCTCCTTCCAAGGGCTCCGGCGTAGCTTGTGGCATCGGAATACCCAGGGCAGACCAATAATCGTTTTTGGCAACCGTACTCAAATTCTCCCATTCTTCTTTGTAATAGGTGCCGTATATATTGCCCCGCCAGACAAAGGTGCCGCCAGCTCCTAATTCTTCTCGCGCATTGCCGAATGCTTCATCAAAATTCATCCCGTCATGGACAATGGTCGAGAGGGAAATTGCCTGTCCTTCTGCGATCATGTCTCCCGCCATTTCGCTCAATTCCGAATCCGGCACCATTTCGGCCTCTGGAACTGCCTCCAGCCACTCCGCAGGATTGAGTACCTGGCCAGGTCCTAACTGGGCGACTGTCTCGGAAGTCAAGACTTCCCCTTCTACTACTTGATCTGAATCCGCCAATTGGGAACTGCCTAATCCGGCTGCGAATCCCGCCAACCCTCCGATGATGCCTATCTTTGCTTCGGTAGCGAAGGGTGCCGACTGGTCTTTATTTTTTTTGTGCTCTGACATGAGACTTGAGATGATGGTAGAGATGGTTAAAAAGACGTGGAAGAAGCGTCAATGGTTTAAGGTTGTACCCAGCGTGCCCGACACCTTCGACAACTTTTCTGCGCAACCAATCCTTCGTACGGAACATTGCCCAGAAAGTGTTTGCACCTGGGGCAGACATAATTGAGCTTGAATTCAGCATCAAGAGCCGCCAATTTTTCCCCGGATGACAAGGCACTCGAAGCCAAAATTCCAATCGCATTGCCTACATACGGAATGATGGCAAAACCGGCTCTCACCAGGAGTTGCTTCCGCTTTTCCCCTTTCATGGCTTTGGCCCGGGTACTTTGATAGGCTTCGTACACCTCTTTGAGGATCAGAAACTCGGCGGAATAATCGTCCCCAACCTTGGGTTTCGCAGGCACAGGAGTGGAAAACCGAGTCCCTGCGTCAAAGTGCTTATCCATCCCGTATTGGACGTTGGCGAACTTGATGATGTCACCTCGAGTAATGGTGGTTCGACGGACCTGCAACCCGTTGACAAAGGTCCCCCAGGTAGAATCCAGGTCTTCCAGTAACATGACATTATCACTCAAGCGGGTCAGGCGGGCATGCTTGCGACTCACCCTGGGGTGATCCAGGACGATCTCGTTTTCTGGGGTTCTGCCAACGTGAAGTTCCACGCTGAAAGGTAGCGAAAATTGCCTGGATTTGCATCACTTACCAAGCGATGTTTCCCCAGCCTTTTTGGAGATCTTTTCGAAAGCGCGCCACCCATTCCTCGGATAGCTCATCGGCCAAAGGAGCCAGAGAAGCTTTGGGCAGATCGTAGGCGTGATGGTCCAGGTTGAGGTGGGTGAGAATTCGCTTCACCGTAGCGGGAAAATCCTGCACGAAATCTTCATACACCAGGGATAAAGCCGTTCGATTGCGACTGGACAACATCTCTTGAAGCGCGGCCTCTCTGGCGATGACCTCCTTCAGTAAATGGTGTAAGGCATCGGGGTCATAATTGTCCCGAATGTCGTCGGGAGAATACGGTCGTTGGCTTCCTGTTTTTCGGTGCCATTCCTGGGTTTGAATGGCTTTCCACCAAGAGACCACCTGCCGGACTTTGTTTCTTCTGGTCAGGAAAATGTGCTGGTGATGGGGGAACAAGGTTTCCCAGATATCGAGGGAAGAAAGATTCTGATGGATGCCGGGCACTCCCTCGAATCCTGCCAAAAGATTCTGGCGAAAAGTAGGACTGATGGCATTTTGCTTAAAAGCGATGACCCCATTGGAGGTGGAGGCAATCGCTTCCACCGCTTCAAGAAGAGCCGGACCACTGGCTACTTGAAAGTGCTTCCTGAGAGGTCGATCGGTGAGAAAATGTTCGCCTGGCAAGCCAGCAATGCCGGTATCGCAAAGTGCCTGAGCCAACACAGAACTGCCATTTCGCTGGCTGAACCACAAGGTATAGGATTGTCGCATATCGAGCAAAAGACGCGTGAAAATCAAACGTTGGTAGGATTGGAATAGAGAGACAGGTTACAATCTTACAAGTTGAAAACACCAAACATTCCACCTCTTAGACCATGTTTGGGATAGGAAATTTGCTAAAGAAATTTCCTGATTTGAGGTTCTGACAACCACTTTTGACGAGGAATAGCGAGCTATTTCGAGGAGAAAGTGGGCAGTTCAGGTTCTCAGAGCAGGGAATTT
>JBCCCJ010000076.1:0-10287 GCA_039033615.1 Bacteroidota bacterium | reverse complement strand
ACGATTTTCCGAGAATTGGGGAGGAGTGGTGTGTCGTGGGGTGTACGTCAGATGTCACCGGAAAAAGAATATCCCAGTAGATGGCAGTCGCGAAGCGCCTGCTTTTTTCTATAAGGCATCTATTTCTACCAAACTGCGAATCGCTCTGCGCTTCGTTTTTTGAGAGTTGGTTCGGTAGGCCCTGTCGAAGATTCCAGTTCATCGGAACGGCAGGCGACGTCATGCTTGGACAACAGAAAATCAAAAGGAATTCAAGAAATGTCCAGTGGTGTGGGTAGAGAGCCTTTCAGATTCACTCCCCCCAAGAACAAAACGCATAGCAAACTGGCCTGTATCTCAACAATTTGGTCCCTACAACAAGCAAATGAAATCCTTGAAACCGAAGCGCGTTAGCGATTCAAACTTTGGTAGAAATTCCCTGATCTAACAGATCACCCAGGCGCTTCGCGACTGGCATCTACTGAGCAGTGCAACCCTTATTTCCGCTCCATCACTTCCACCCCCGTCCAGGATTCTGCAACGGTCTCTTGCAGCATCTGCCGACTTTTTTCCAGGTAGCGTTGCACCAGGGGTTCATTGGGAGCTATGGCATGCAGTTCTTCCAGTAGTTGGACAGCATGGGCAAATTCTCCTTCAAAATAGTGCTCCAGAGCCTTTGCGAATCGAGGAGACAGTTGGGATTGCAGATCCCGATCCGCAGGGAGCTCTCCCGCAAACGCCTGATACACCCGCAGCGGCTGCACCCGTCCCTTGACTTGGACCTTGCCGAGGATGCGCAATTCTTCTTGGACAGGCGCAGGTAGGTTGATTTGGGTAGCTTCACTCAGGAGGACCGTAACCCCAAAGTGCTTGGTGAGACCTTCCATGCGGGCGGCGGTATTCACCGTGTCGGAGACTACGCCCGCTTCCAGCCGCAGGGTATCGCCGATGATGCCCATCATCAGGGGCCCAGTGTGGAGGCCGATGCCGATTCGGATGGCGGTCCGACCTTTTTCGAGACGGTCTTCATTGTAGCGGGCCAACTCTTGCTGCATCTCCACCGCCGCGGCTACGGCGTCTTCAGGCTTGCCCATGAAGAGCGCCATGATGCCATCGCCATAGTATTGATTCACAAATCCGTCGTGGGCCTGAATGATCGGCCCCATGCGCCCGAGGTAGGCGTTCAGGAAATTGAAATTCTCCTGGGGAGTCATGCCTTCCGCCAGGGTGGTATAGCTGCGAATGTCGGAGAAGAGCACGGTTACTTCTTTTTCTACCTGATCGCCCAACTTCACATCTAGCACTGACTGATGCCCCAAAGACTCCAAAAATGCGTGGGGAACAAAGCGACCAAAGGCGGTATTGATTTTCTGCAACTCTTGATTCAGAGCGAGTTCTGCATCCAATTTGGCTTGTTGTTGTTGGCGCATTTTGTAGCCCAAGCCGAGGGAGAAAACGATGATCTCCAGGGTGAGGGAAGTAACTAGCGGCACTCCATTATCCGCAATCCAGCCGAAAAAAGCATTGACCACCAAGAGCCCAAACCCTCCGACGAATACCAAGAGCGAACCTGCTACAAAAAACCAGCCGACTGCGCTACGAAGCCGAGCTACCCGCACCAAATACGCCAGGACTACCAAGATTTCTATTCCGTACCAAACCCCAAGGGTCGTATCCAAAAAGGTAGAGTCAGAGACATTGATGACATACATCACCAAAATCAATCCTAGCAAAGCCAAGCGAACACCGATCAGGAATTTCAGCACCCGATCCCATTTGGGAGTTACCTGGGCGGAATCCAGAAAGCTCCTGCCAAACAACAAATAGAACAGAGCGGTACAATTCAGGCCAACCCCCTCCAATAGTGCATTCAAGTTTGGGGAGTCAAAACCCAGGTGTTGGAAGAGCTGTCGGGCCATGGCGAAGAAGATCATCGTCAGAATGCAGGCAAGATAGCCGCTATAGAAGAGGTAGGCCCGCTTCCTCAAACTCACCCAAAGGATCAGGTTGTAGATCATGGTGATGGTTACCCCCCCGCAAAACAGCCCCATGATGACAATGGGGATCAAATAATCCATCAAATAACCCGCGATTCCTTTCCAGTAAGGTTCCCAAATGGGCTCGATAGAAGGCCCGGTTCCCATGCGCTCCTGAACCAGTACCTGGAGTTCGGTTACTTCTCCCGCAGGAAAAACGACTTTCACCTCATCTGTCCAACCATACGGAAGGCTTCGCTCTTTGGACGGGACCAGTTTCCCCATCCTGGTTTCTTTCTCCCCTTGCTGGTTTCGGATATATACCACGGTGGAATCGCTGACTCCAAGATACAGGAGAGCTGTTTGGGTGACGGAGGTCCGATTGTGCACCACGGCTCTGGCCCATAAGCGATGAGCAAGCGGGAGTGGCATGGTCAGACTGTCCAGAGGGAGATATCCTTCCATGTTTCGGGCCTCTTCCAAAGAAAGCTGTTCTTGGCTATCTACTAATGCCTCGAAATAGGTGCCGATCTTTTGGAAGGTCAAGGCAGAATCCAGGAACAAGGTATCTACCTGAGCGAAAAGAGAAGTGGTCCCGCAGACCAATAGGTACAGGGTGAGCACACCAGATCGGAGGGAAGGGTACATGGTTCAGCAGTTGAGGCGGATGGGGAGAAAGAAACAAGGTACAACTTGCTTTTTGCTAACTCCCTACTGTCCAAAGGGTTTTATTTGGGATCTGCTTTTACCTCAGACAAATTCATCAACATCCATTCTTCCAGGCTGGGGTAGCGTTGAAAGGGAGGACCGTTGTGATACCCGCGTTCGGAAGAAGTTCTGGGATAAATAGCGATCATGCCAGTAGAGATCGTGCTCAAATCATGTCCTCTTTCCGCTACGACCTCTACTTCCTCGGTCCAAATCTGCGCATTCAATTCGATCATGAGATGTCTCTCCCTCGGCTTGATCCCTTTCTGGATAAAAACGTGATCGAAGTATTTCACTTTCAACGTCAGGCGATCTTTCCGCGAAACGTCCTTTTCTGGCATCAACAACTGAAACCGCCCCACACTATCGGCCATGGCTCCAGCTACTAATTTTTCTCCCCGCATCAAGACCACTTGTGCCCCTTCCAGTGGATCTTGGGTGCTTTTTTCGAGAATGTGACCGCTGAACTGTAGCTGGTCTGCTTCGACATCCGATTTCTGATCTTGCGCAACAAGAGAAAAACCTGGAAAGCTTAGGCTAAGCAGGAGGATGATCCTCAGCTTTTGAAACAAGCGGAAAGGAGGGAAACAAGCCATAGGAGTTGAATTGGGTAGCATGACATGGAAGACTATCAGAGAAAAACCTTTGTAAAAAGGAGCAGTTCCCTACCATTTTTCCACAAAAAAATCGCAAATCTTGATTCTCATTTGCGGTACATGCCCACTGCCTGTAATTTGAGCCAAAGGGAAACTGTGTCCTGCTAGCATACACCGCTGGGCAAAAGTCCGAATTATCTCCTCATAGCACAGCTCTCACTACTACGGCGGGTTGGCCACGAAGTCCGAGGTGTTGGGGCGGCAATGAGCGTTGCATGGGACTTCGGCGGTTTTTTGCTTACTTTTTTGCCGTCAAAAAAGTAAGTCCCGCTGAAGGCGACCTGATACTTTGACACCAGAACATAAGAGAAATTCGAGAAACATCCAGTAGTACGCTACCAGCATCCTTTTTCGGTTCTGATTGTTCTGTTTCCCAGGAAGCCAGTCACTTATCATATATCTTGAAAAAAGTCCTTCATACCTATCGCTTGCGGCTGACCAATTTGAGTCAGGCCAATCGCTCTTTGCGATTGGGGCGGCTGAGCAAGCGCCGGGATATGGACTTCCGGGATCTCGGCTTTCTGGAAAAGGAATCGGCGGAAGAACTCCTCGCCAAACTGATCGCTGGCAAAGACCTGCGCCTCATCAACAAACTCGATCCTCGCTATGAACCCACCAATGTAGCGGATCAGCGACTGACCCGAATCTATCGCACGGTACGGACCTTGTTTGAAGAGACCGGTACCTATGATTTGTTTGTGGGTTACCCCTTTGTCGAAGGCAAATTCCTGGATGGAACCATCGTGCGTTGCCCGGTCTTGCTCTTCCCGGTTCGCTTGATTCGCAATTTACAAGGCCGGCCACGCTGGAAACTGGAGGTGCTGGAAGAAGAGGCCGTGAGCTTCAACAAAACCTTTCTCCTGGCCTATGAACAGTTCCAACAACTTCGGCTGCCCCCCGAGATCTGGGAGGCAGAATTGGACCCGAAATCTGATTGGCGCGAATGGCTCACCCAACTCCATCAATTGGTCAAGCAGCATGAACTAGAGGTCAATGTCAATCCTCGATTGTTTGACCTGAAACTAGATCGGGTGGAGGACTACCTCAAAGCCCAGATGGACACCTTCAAAACCGGACTACTGACTTTTCGGTCTCAGGCGGTGTTGGGCGTGTTCCCTCAATCTGACTCGGCTTTGCTGCAAGATTATGAGGTGCTGGAGAAGCAAGGGGAGCAGTTTGAATTGGAACGCTTGTTTGAGCCAAGTGTGCCAAGGTTGGAAGAACAGACCTACATCAAGGAAGAAGATCGCTATTTCGTTACCGAAGTAGACCAAAGCCAGGAAGCGGCCTTATTGGCGATCAAACAAGGCGAATCTCGGGTCATTCACGGGCCGCCAGGCACCGGAAAATCTCAGGTCATCGTCAACCTGATCGCCGATGCCATGGCCCACGGCAAGCGGGTGCTACTGGTGTCCCAAAAACGAGCGGCCCTTGACGTGGTGTACCACCGACTGTCTGCCCTCGGGCTGGGGCGATTTGCCACCTTGGTGCATGACTACCGCCACGATCGCGCCAATATTTACCGCAACCTCAAGCGGCAGATCGACGAAATCCCGCTCTTCCAACAGGAGTTGAAGGACCTCAACGGCACCCAGATGGAGCATGACTACAAGCTCCTTTCCCGGCAGGTGGACCAGTTGGGGCGAGAATTTGAGGAGTTGTACCAAGGGCTCACCCAGCGCGAATCCTTTGGCATCAGCCTGCACGAACTCTACCTGCACAGCGATCCCACCGCCGAACATCTGGAATTGGGGGAACTCAGCCGAGGCTGGAAACAAGCCCAGCTAGATGAATTCCTGGAGCATCTGGGACAAATCTATGATTATGCGGACCTGATGCGGTCTGAACATCCCTGGCATGCTCGCGTTTCCTTTCGGCATTACCAACCCATAGATCAGTCGCGCCTCCAGGAAAAACTGAATCTGGTAGCGGCCTCCGTAGAATCCCTGCATCAACAATACCGCCAACTCAGCAAGCGATTGAGTACCCGCATCCTCGATCCGGTGCTCAATCGACAGCGCATCTCCGCCTTCCGAAAATTGGACGAACTGATTCGGGATCACCAAACCCGCGAGGGCATGGAAGCCCTTCACTTCGGGAAGTTGAAGGCAGAGCAAGTCTCGGATTTGCTCGAAGATTTTGCCCAAGCCACGGAACAACTAGAAAAGCGGCAATTGCTGGACGATGGTCATTGGAGTTTGTACGAGAATCTGTTGCGGCACAGCAAGGCCTATCGTGCGCATCAGAAGGCAAGTTTTCGGTACTTCTCCCTGCCTTATCAACGAGCCCGCTGGTTCTGGAAAAAACTCCTGGCCCGTCAGGAGAAGGAACTGAATGCCACAAGTTTTCAGCGACTGTCACGGGAGACCAAATGGTTCCAGAAATTGCACCGCCTCTTCGCCAAAGTGCATGATCAACGCTTCTGGAGCGACTTCCCTTTATATGGTTCGCAGAATGAGAAGCGAGAATGGTTGGCACAGCGGCAGGAATGGCTGGCTGCCTACCAGCACTATCAATCCATCACTTTTTTCCGGAAGGTGAAGCCTCGTTTTGGCGTAGATCAATTTGACCGAAGCAAATGGCAGGAAAGCCTGCGAGAGATCGAGGCTTTGGAAAACTTTGAAAAAGCGAGGGTGAGCCATCGCCAGGAATGGGCAACTTTTCTCCACAAAACCACCATCCAAGCATTAGAAGAGGCCGTCAAGGACCCTGCTCCCGTTGCGGGTCTCATTGAAGCGCTGAAGCAAAGCTTAGACAAAGATTTTGCTGATCTGGTGGAATTGGATCGGCTGTTGATCCACCTGACCCATCAGGAACAGAAGATACTGGAGGTGTTTCAGCCCTTGCTGGATCAAGGTCTTTCAGAATCTGACTTACTGGGCACCGTCCGCAACAGCGTCTATTTGGCCTGGATCGCCCAGGCCGAACACAGTCATCCCATCCTTTCGGCGGTCAGCGGACGAGGCTGGCAACGGAAACAGCGAGATTTCGCAGACAAATTGGCGGAGCGCCGCACCCGCATTGCCCGCTTGATTCAGCGCCGCCTCAAGGAGCAGGTGGTCGAAGCCATCGAATACAATCGGCTGAAAAATCGGGTTACCTATCGAACCATTCACCATCAGGTCAGCAAAAAACGTCGCCTCTGGTCGGTGAGGCGTTTGGTGCAAGAGACTTGGGAGCAAGGCTTGTGGCGCTTGATGCCTTGTTGGATGGCCTCGCCGGAATCGGTGGCCGCCATTTTTCCCATGCAGGCAGACTTTTTTGATCTGGTGGTCTTTGATGAGGCGTCCCAATGCTTTGTGGAGCGGGCGATTCCCGTCTTGATGCGCGGAAAAACCGCCGTGATTGCCGGAGATGATAAGCAGTTGCAACCTTTGAATCTATATCAGGTTCGCTACGAAGAAGGGGAAGAAGCCTTTGTGGAGAACGAAATTGCTCTGGAAGTGGAAAGCATTCTGGATCTGGCGAAAACCTCCTTTGCCGAATCTCGCCTCAGTTGGCATTATCGTTCGCAACAGGAGGCTCTGATCAATTTCTCCAACCACGCCTTCTATGAAGGGCAGTTGCAGGTCATGCCCCAGGCCGAGCCCAGTTCCCAATTTCATCCCCCGTTGGAATGGCTCTCCGTGGAGGGAGCATGGCGGCAAAATCGAAATGAGCCCGAAGCACGCAAGGTTCTGGAAGTGGTGATGAAGTGGGTCCGCCAACCTCAGCCCCCTTCCACCGGCATCGTTACCTTCAATTTCCACCAGCAGGAATTGATCAAAGACCTCCTAGATCAAGAATTGGAACGCTTGGCGGCCAGCGATCAGGAGGGCTACGAATGTTTGCAACGGGCCATTCACCGGACGGAGGAAGAAGAGTATCAGGGCTTATTCGTCAAAAACATCGAGAATGTCCAGGGGGATGAGCGCGACATCATCATCTTTTCCATCGGTTATGGCTACAATGATCGGGGCAAGCTCTCCACCAATTTTGGCCTACTGAACCAGCGCGGCGGAGAAAATCGCCTGAACGTGGCCATCAGTCGGGCTCGCCAAAAGAGTTATGTGGTGTGCAGCTTTTTGCCCGGTGAATTGCAGGTGGACAATGCTGCCAATCCTGGTCCGCGTTTTTTTCGGGACTATTTACGCTTTGCGAAGGCCATCTCCGATCAGCGAGAACAAGATGCCCTCCGCCTGCTGAATCAACAAAACGACACCGACATTTCCCTCTTGCCGGAGAATCCTCTAGCGGATCAAATTGCAGCCGCTCTGCAAGCCCGTGGCTACACCATCCTGCGGCACGTAGGCGACACCAGCTACAAACTAGACCTTGCGGTGAAAGCCTCCCCCGAAGCAGAAAACTTCCTCTTGGGCATCGAAGTAGAAGGCAGCTATTATTTCAGCGGACAAGACAGCAAGGAACGGGAGATCTATCGCAAAGCCCTGCTCCAACAACGCGGCTGGAAAGTCCATCGCGTCTGGGCGAGAAATGTGTGGCTGGATGCGGAGAAAGAAGTGGAGCGAATCGTGAGGAAGTTGGAGGGGTAGGTAGCATTCGAGACCTAGCAGCATCAGCAACATGTTCGTGGAGTAGGACACCTCGGAATGACTAACCAACGTGAGTTTTGGATACTAATATCTGATAATCAGTACTTTATCCACCCCCAACCCCCGCCAGCGGGGGATAATCTTCGATTGTAGAATAATCTCTCCCTTTGGAGGGGGTGTAGGGGGAGGAAGTTGCTCACAACCAGATGGTTGCACTCCCTCTTGAGCAAAATTCACGTTAACTAAGTCCTATTCTGCCAGGATTTGGGATCACGGCTATTATTGAAAAAACTAGCAATCAGAATCGTCTCTCCATCAAAATCGAAATAGATGGAATAGGTTTTTTGGAAAGGCTTAGGAAGAATTGCTCTCCTCCTTGGAGAATTGGGAGAAGCAATAGGGAATCGCTTGGGTTTCTCAATGATTTGATCGAGGATATTGACAGCTGCTTCAGCCAATAAAGCTCCGTATCCTTCTCTTTGATCGTCTAAATAATCAATGGCTTCAAATAGCTCTTCTTCCGCTATGGGATGGAATTCGTAAGGATAAGCCATAAGCGTTAGCGCATCCGCTTTTTCAGCTTTGCCATGACTTCTTCTCCAGGAACAGCATGAACTTTGCCTGAGTGAATTTCCTCTACTCTGCGGTCAAGCTCCTGAAATAATTCAGCAGTCTCCCAAGGCATACGAGAAGCCTCAGTTTCAGAACCAATTTTGTCCTGAACTTTCCCCAAAAGTGCCTGCACCAAAGCAAAAAACTCATCCTGAGGCAGGGCTAAGGCACCTTCAAGGATATGTTGATATTCTTTACTCATAGCCTCTATGATACGATTTTTTCAGATAAATGGCTAGGATGATGTTTGAGCTTGCCCCTACAGTTGCCCCAGGCCATGCTTTCTAGGATCTGAAGCAGGAGTGAAGGGTCCTGGGAAAAAATTACCTTTTACCTCCGGCCTTGTCCTGCTTTACGGGAGGGCGGCTATTCTTTCCTTCAGTGGACAAGACAGCAAGGAGCAGGAGATCTATCGCAAAGCCCTGCTCCAACACCGCGGCTGGAAAGTCCATCGCGTCTGGGCGAGAAATGTATGGCTGTATGCAGAGAAAGAAGTAGAGCGGATTGTGGGGAAGTTGGAGAGGTAGTACGCTGGAAACTCTGCGATGGGAAAGGGGACGCAGATCCAGAAGATCTGAAAGTAAACAGGTAGCTGGTAGTGGGGGCTGAAAGTTGCATGAGGCGGGAATTCCTGGGAGGAGGTGTGATTGTCAATATTTCTGGGGCGGAGATTTATCGGGGAATTCTCTTGGTGATCTGTAGAAATTTTGGCAGATTGAGAATTCAGCAGTATGAGGAGCGATATGGGGAAATAGGGGTGAATATTGGAGTTATACGCAATGCGTGAGCACAGAAGTTGTAGCCAATAAAAAATGAAAACAATGATAAAGTTCTTCAAAAGCCTATTTGACAAAGCAGAAACTTATAATGTTTTTGATATTTATACCCCTACAAAGCCAGCTACTTACACTTTTATTGAAAGAAAAGGAATTAATTCCAGGCTAATTAATTCTATAAAAACACCTGGAAAGATTGTTATTGTTTATGGCCATTCTGGTAGCGGAAAATCGACTCTAATATTAAATAAGCTAAAAGAAGAATATGCTTCATTTGTCATTTCAAGGTGTTCCAGGGATTCAAAATTTGATGAACTTTTACTTGATGCCTTCAATCAGTTAAATAAATACACATTAAAAAAAATTAGCGATAAGGAAGGCGAGAGCCTTTCAAGTAATTTCGAAGGAACTGCATTAGGATTTACTGCTGGTTTATCAGGCGAATTATCTTCAGAAAAACTCAAGAATTTGAACGGGTTGCTCCTTATCAAGCAAACGAGAGGAATCTTGCACAAAGTTTAAAGGCACTTAAATGTTGCTGGATTATTGAGGATTTCCACAAAGTTAATCCAGAAGAAAAACAAGCATTATCTGATTGTTTGAAAATTTTCTTTGATGAAGAAGCGAAAGTTATTTCTATTGGTGCAGTAGGCACAGCAAGAGAGGTCGTTCAGCATAACAAAGAAATGAATAATAGAGTAGCTGAAATTTTGGTTCCACTAATGAAGGATAAAGAGCTAATAGAAATCATTCAAAAAGGAGAAGAGTTTTTAAATATAGAAATCGATCAGAATGTTAAAACGAAAATAATCAAATTTTCAAGCGGACTCGCTTCTGTGTGCCACCAAATATGCTTGAATATTTGCATAGAAAAAGAAGTGTTAGATACTCAAGCTGAAAAGATACAAATTGATGAAAAAGATTTTTTAAAAGGAATTAATAGATATGTTTTTGATATTTCTGATTCTCTTAAAAGTAAATTTGATAAAGCAACTAATTTTTCACACAATGGAAGTGAAGATGTTGCAAGAAGCCTAATCAAATCTTT
>JBCCCJ010000075.1:0-10316 GCA_039033615.1 Bacteroidota bacterium | reverse complement strand
TTTGCGGCGTCACCCTCTGTTGCGACTCCTCCCCAAATAAGCACGCCACCAAGCACTACCATGCGAATCCAGAGCACAAAGTCATCATCTCCGCTGAGCCTGGAGAAAAATGGGCTTGGTGCTATGAAGACGAGGGATTTGTGCGCTATTGAGGTGGGGGTGCCCCTGATCTCCCAATCGAGAGATCAGGGTCGCGTGTTCCGGCCTCGCTATGCCCACGAGCCGCCGCACCAGCCCACATGAGCTCAGACAAGCCTTCACCCGCTCACCCTTGCCATCGGCAAGCATACCCTCTTTGCCGGACAGAGTCCAGCACTACCCTTGCCCAACGGCGAATAGGCTCCATTTTTACATTTGCTCTTTAGTTCCTTCGGCGCGGCTCAGGACAAGTTTTCGGTTTTTGATTTCATAAGACCTTGCATCCAAGTATGCGAAGTCCCAAGCAGAAAAAAATAGCCTTCCGAGCTACAAGCCTGTGATTCCTAGCGGAATCTTGCCCTCGGCAAATTCCGATTGTCATTCAACATTCTTCATTCATCGGTTCGATATTGGGAGCTCTCCTCGGCCTAGGAAGACTGAGCTACAATTGCCATCGGCAACCCTTCCCTCCTTTTCACCGAAAAGCGGGTCGTTTTCCTTCGCGAGGGAAAACGGGGCCGTGGCGGAAAGAGTTCTGTGGTCCCTTGTCATTGACAACTCCCACATCTCGCGCCTCCCGCCGCGCAGCAGTCCTGCCTCCCCTCGCTTCCCACAACGAAGTATTCCCGCCTCTCCCTCCTCCCAAAACTTTTGTGTAATTTCGCCCCTAATCAATCAATTTTCCTATGGCTCGTTCGACTGATACCATTTCTTCCCGACAGGCCTTACTCCAGCAGCAGTTGGCCACCCGAATTCTGCTCATGGATGGCGCCATGGGTACCATGATTCAGCGATACAAACTCACTGAAGAAGATTTCCGGGGAGAGCGCTTCGCCGATCATCCCAGCCCTCTCAAAGGCAACAATGATTTGCTTGCCTTGACCCAGCCTGAGATCATCAAGGCCATTCACAAAGAATACCTCGATGCAGGCTCAGACATCATCGAAACGAATACCTTCAGTGGAACCTGGATTTCTCAGGCCGACTACGGCCTGGAATCAGCCGTCTACGACATCAATTACCAGTCTGCCCGACTCGCCAAAGAAGCCGCGGTAGAATACAGCCTGCTCAATAGCGAAAAGCCTCGCTTTGTGGCCGGTGCCTTGGGGCCCACAACCCGCTCGGCCTCCCTTTCCCCAGATGTGAACGATCCTGGGGCACGTAACATCACCTTTGATGAACTGGTACATGCTTACTATGAGCAAGCCACTGCCCTGGTCGATGGAGGGGTGGACATTCTCTTGGTTGAGACGGTGTTCGATACCCTGAATTGCAAGGCGGCCCTCTTTGCGATCGACACCTTGAAGGAGGAGCGAAACCTGGACCTGCCAGTCATGGTCTCTGGTACCATCACCGATGCCAGTGGACGGACTTTGTCTGGCCAGGTGGTAGAGGCTTTTTGGATTTCCGTGGCCCATGCCGATGTCATGAGCGTAGGCTTGAACTGCGCCCTGGGAGCCAAGCAACTGCGCCAATATATCACGGACCTGTCCCGAATAGCGCACGTGCCCATCAGTGCCTATCCCAATGCAGGTCTACCCAATGAATTCGGGGAGTACGACCAGAGCCCGGAAGCGATGGCCAATCTCTTGAAGGAGTACCTCGCAGAAGGTTCTGTCAACATCATTGGTGGATGTTGTGGCAGTACGCCAGATCATATTCATGCCATGGCCGAAGTGCTGGTGAGCTACCCGCCTCGGGCCATTCCAGAGCCTAGCGAGCGACCCATGCTCAGTGGCTTGGAACCCTTGGTCGTTACCCCAGAAACCAATTTTGTCAATGTCGGCGAGCGCACCAACGTAACCGGTTCCCGTCGTTTCGCCCGCTTGATCAAAGAAGATCAATATGACGAGGCTTTATCTGTTGCCCGTCAGCAGGTAGAAGGCGGTGCCCAGATCATCGACATCAACATGGATGAGGGCATGCTGGATTCCAAAGCAGCAATGGTTCGGTTTTTGAACCTATTGGCAGCAGAACCAGACATCGCTCGGGTGCCCATCATGGTGGACAGTTCCAAGTGGGAAGTGATTGAGGCCGGCCTGAAATGCATCCAGGGCAAGGCCATCGTCAATTCCATTTCCTTGAAAGAAGGCAAAGAAAGCTTCCTCGCGCAGGCTCGCTTGATCAGGCGCTATGGAGCCGCCATGGTGGTCATGGCTTTTGACGAGCAGGGCCAGGCTGACACCTTCAAACGCAAAACAGAAATTTGCGCCCGCGCCTATCGCATCTTGACCGAAGAGGCCGGGGTGAAACCTTGGGACATCATTTTTGATCCGAATATTTTTGCCATCGCCACTGGCATAGAGGAGCATAACAACTACGCCCAGGATTTCATTCAGGCCACCGCCTGGATCAAAGAACACCTGCCTCATGCCTTGGTTTCTGGCGGGGTGAGCAATGTATCCTTCTCCTTCCGTGGCAACAATGCGGTTCGGGAAGCCATCCATTCGGTCTTTCTTTATCACGCCATCAAGGCTGGGATGGACATGGGCATCGTGAATGCCGGAATGTTGCAGGTCTATGAAGACATACCCGCCGAATTGCTAGAGCGAGTGGAGGATGTAGTTCTCAACCGCCGGGAGGATGCGACGGAGCGTCTGGTTGATTATGCCGATCAGGTCAGGAACCAAGGCCTCAAGCGCAAGGTCGATCTCAGCTGGCGCGAGCAAGCCGTCTCCAAACGACTCGAACACGCCCTCATTCAGGGCATCGTGGAATACATCGAAGAAGATACCGAAGAAGCCCGTCAACAAGTCAATCGACCCCTTGAGGTGATCGAAGGGCCACTGATGGACGGCATGAATGTGGTGGGGGATCTGTTTGGGGAAGGGAAAATGTTCTTGCCTCAGGTAGTGAAATCGGCTCGGGTGATGAAAAAAGCGGTTGCTTACTTGACTCCTTTCATCGAAGAGGAAAAAGCGGGAGAGGTTCAAAGTGCGGGGAAAGTTCTCATGGCTACCGTGAAAGGCGATGTCCATGACATTGGCAAAAACATTGTCGGCGTGGTGTTGGGCTGCAACAACTTTGAGGTGGTCGATTTGGGGGTTATGGTTCCTATGGGCACCATCCTGGACCGGGCTGAGGAAGAGCAGGTGGACATGATCGGCCTGAGTGGCTTGATTACGCCTTCCTTGGATGAAATGGTCTATGTCGCAGCTGAAATGGAGAAACGCGGGTTGAAAACCCCACTGTTGATCGGGGGGGCGACCACTTCTCGCATTCACACGGCGGTGAAAATTCACCCGAAATACAGTGGACCCATCATCCACGTGTTAGATGCCTCCAAGGCGGTACCCGTAGCGCAATCGCTGTTGAGCGAAAACAAAGCGCAGCGGCAGCAATTTGTCGGAAAAATCGACGATGAATACGACCGCATGCGGGAAGGCCATGCGCAACGGCAACGCAACAAACGCTACCTTTCTTTGGACAAAGCGCGGGAGAACAAATTCGCTGTGGATTGGGCTAAGGGCGTGCCTGCTGCCCCCAAGCAGCCGGGGATCCACGTACTGGAAGACTTTTCCCTAGACCAGCTTCGACCATTCATCGACTGGACGCCCTTTTTCTATACTTGGGAATTGAAAGGAAAGTATCCGGAGATCCTGCAAGACGAGCAAAAAGGCCTCGAAGCACGCAAGCTCTTTGCCGACGCGGAGGCTATGCTGGATCAGATCATCGCCGAAAAATGGCTCACCGCCAAGGCGGTCTTTGGCCTTTTCCCTGCCAATCAAGTCAACGAGGACGACATTGACGTCTATGTCGATGCCAAGCGCGACACGATATTGACCCGATTCTACAACCCTCGTCAACAAAGCGAAAAGAAGGGCGGGGTGCCGAGTATGTGCCTGGCAGACTTTGTCGCGCCCAAAGAAAGCGGCCTCGCCGATCATATTGGAGCCTTTGCGGTAACGACTGGCATCGGCATCGAAACCAAATTGGCGGAGTTCGAGGCGGAGCATGACGATTATCGCTCCATTTTGCTCAAAGCGCTGGCTGATCGCTTAGCAGAGGCGTTCGCAGAATGTTTGCATCAATTGGTGCGCACCGAATACTGGGGCTATTCCGACGCAGAATCCTTCAGCAACGAAGAGCTGATTCGGGAGTCCTATGATGGCATTCGCCCTGCGCCTGGGTATCCGGCCAATCCTGACCATACCGAAAAGCGCAGCATCTGGCAACTGCTGGACGTGGAGGCACATACCGGGATCAGCCTGACCGAAAGCTTGGCGATGTTCCCGGCCTCTAGTGTCAGCGGATTATATCTCGGCCATCCGGATAGTCGGTACTTCGGCCTGGGAAAAATCACCACGGAGCAAGTGGCAGATTTGGCAGAAAGAAAAGGCTTGTCAGTCGAAGAAATGAGTCGCTGGTTGAGCCCCAATTTGGCGGGGTAGGTTGAAAACGACTGGGTAAGCCTACATGCATAAGGTGGGCAGGGCTTCGACTCCTCCTGCAAGGCTTCGTTTTTAACACAAATTTGATCTGGTGCGCACAACCCCGGCACGGAATTAGGAGTATTGCAGATAACGAACGCTACCCCTATGCGCAAAATCGCCATTTCGGATATTCACGGTCATCCCCGAACCTTTTTGGCCTTGTTGGATCAAATAGGTCTCGCTAAGGAGGATGAACTGTATTTATTAGGCGACTTTGTCAACAAAGGGCCTGATTCTGAGGGCTTGCTGGACCAGATCATTTCCTTGCAACAGCAGGGATTTCAGTTAGCTGGCGTACGCGGGAATCACGATCAAATGTGGTTGAATGAGTACGAGCAAGGGTTCCGATACCTTCGGGAATCACACCGGAAATTTCTGGAGGAGTTGCCGCTCTACCTCCATATATCCCCATTTTGGATGGTACATGCCGGATTCAACTTCATGTCGGGCGATCCCCTGAACGATCAAAGGGCGATGATGAGCATCCGCAACTGGCGGAATAAACTCAATTACGACTGGTTAGAAAAAGAAATCATCCTGCATGGGCACGTCCGCCGAACCCGCGCTCAAATTGAGCTAGACGTTGCGATGGAAGGCCCGGTGATCGACATCGACAACGGCTGCTTCAATGTCTTTGAGGCAGGGCAGGGCCACCTCTGTGCCCTAGATCTCACCAATTTTCAGCTTTGGTTTCAGGAAAACCTGGACCATAGCGCACGAGGCCAACTGTATTTTCCGGTTGCTTTTCCACACCAGGGCTGAGAACAGAAGTAGGAAGTTTTGGTTATACTTGCGAAAAACGCTTTCGCATGAAATGGATCCTCACCCTTAGCTTTCTCCTCCTGAGTACGTTTGTACGTGCCCAGGAAGCATTGTATCCGACAGTTGACGAATTGGCGGAAGCCGTCGAAGAACAAGTCGTTCAGTGGCGGCGACACCTCCATCAGAATCCGGAACTTTCCAATCGCGAATTCAAGACCGCCGAAATGGTCGCTGAGCACCTGAAATCTTTGGGGATGGAAGTACAAACGGGCGTGGCCCATACGGGGGTGGTAGGATTGCTGAAAGGGGGAAAGCCTGGACCAGTCGTGGCCTTGCGGGCAGATATGGACGCCTTGCCAGTAACCGAAAGAGTTGACATTCCTTTTGCTTCGAAAGTTCGCTCCACCTACAATGGACAGGAGGTCGGGGTCATGCATGCCTGTGGGCACGACACCCATGTGGCCATCCTGATGGGGACTGCCAAAGTACTCGCTGAAATGAAGGACGACCTCAAAGGAACCGTCAAATTCATCTTTCAGCCTGCGGAAGAGGGAGCGCCGGAGGGAGAAGAAGGAGGTGCCTACCTCATGGTGAAGGAAGGAGTGATGGAGAATCCCACGGTTGATGCGACCTTTGGGTTACATATCAGCTCCCAAACGCCAGCTGGAGTGATCACCTTCCGTCCGGGAGGTACGATGGCGAGCGCAGATTTTTTAAGAATCAAAGTCAAGGGCAAGCAAACCCACGGCGCCCGTCCCTGGGCAGGCGCTGATCCGATCGTGGCTGCGGCCCAGATCATCATGGGATTGCAGACCATCGTAAGTCGGCAGATTGCGCTGACTGAAAATGCTGCGGTGGTAACCATCGGTGCCATCCACGGTGGAGTCCGCAACAACATCATTCCAGAAGAAGTGGAAATGGTAGGCACCATCCGAGCCCTAGATCCTGAGATGCAAGCGGACATCCATGAGAGAATCATCCGCACCGCCACCAATATCGCAGAAGCCTCCGGCGTGACGGCTGAGGTGACGATCGGACCTGGAGGGTATCCCGTAACCTTCAACGATCAAGACTTGACGGCGCAGATGTTGCCTTCTCTTCAGGCGGTTGCTGGTGCAGAAAATGTGGTGCTGATCAATGCGATCACTGGGGCGGAAGACTTTTCCTTCTACCAAAAAGAAGCTCCGGGATTCTTTTTCTTCCTCGGAGGAATGGACCCAGAGAAAAAGCCTTACGAAGTAGCTCCCCACCATACGCCTGACTTTTACATTGATGAGCGGGGATTTACCCTTGGGGTCCGGGCTTTTTGCCGACTGACCTTGGACTATATGTACCAAAACAAATGACTCGATACCCAATAGAGAGATTTCCCTTATGCAAAGCGGATATCTCTCTATTTTTCGTTTCTCATTGATCACAATTGTTTTCTCAAGCCTCCAATATGAGTCAGATTCATCATTCTCAATCCGCCCCCGAACCCGTGGGCGCATACCCCCACGCCCGGCGAGTGGGAGACTTGCTATTTTTGTCCGGCATTGGCCCCCGCAAAAAAGGAAGTAAGGAAATCCCCGGAGTAGAACTAGACGCCGCCGGGCAGATCGTCTCCTATGACATAGAAGTCCAGTGTCATTCTGTCTTCGAAAACATCAGGACGGTCTTGGAATCGGCAGGTGCCAGCTGGGAGGATATGGTGGACGTAACCGTCTTTTTGACCCATATGGAGAAAGATTTTCCCATTTATAACCGGATCTACGCGACGTATTTTCGCGATCATCAGCCTTGTCGAACCACGGTGGGAATAGATGCGCTGCCTACGCCCATTGCGATCGAACTCAAGGTGATTGCTTACGTAGGAGGAAAATGATTTGACATTTCCTCCCAATTGTCCAGGAAGTTAGACCACGGTACGCATTTTGTGCGTTATTAGGGTAAATCTCCCTACATTCGTATTATATCATAAAGACACTATGAAATCAGTTTTCACAGCCATTTTGTTGGGGATTTGCTGTTTGCCAGTAATTGCCGGCAATGCACAGCCAGATACGCCCCCCCGGAATATTTGCCAGTTGTATGGAGCCGTGTTCATCGAAACGGTAGCAGCATTTGCGGACTATCGGGTGTACGTGAACGACATCGAATCCTTCGCTGATCTGGTGGTGTATAAGCAGGATACCCGCGCTTTTGCCGATCGTCCTGGTCATTGGTACGTAACCGACACCAAGGCTTTCGCAGTTTTTGTGATTTATGTGGAGGAAGTCGAAGGCTTTGCTGATTTCTCCATTGCCTATACCACCTTTCAAACCGCCGCAGGCTGCAATTAATCAGGGTTCATGTTTCAGGGATCAGGGTTCAACATACGCTTGCGTTAGTCCGTTGGATCTGAGAAAATTCCCTGTTGAACGAAGTGAGATCACGGGCATCGGGATTCCCTTTCCTCTCTTATCATGCAACATCTCAAAGAAGCATATATCGAAACAATCGTTCCCGTCTCTGACGAGTGGGGAGAGGTCGTGATTGCGCTGCTAAGTGAGCTGGGATATGAAGGCTTTGAAGAGGGAAACGCTGAGGTCAAAGCTTATCGGCCTGCCAATACCTTTGATGCGGAGGGTCTGGCGGCGAAACTGGGGCAACTCCCGATCGAATTGGGAGCCATTCGGCACAATTCCTTGGAAGCGCAGAACTACAATCAACTGTGGGAGACTGCCTACGAATCGATAGAGGTAGGCACCTTTTGCCAGATTGTTCCGTCTTTCAAAGAACCGAAACCAGGATTTACCCACACCTTACGCATCGACCCTCAAATGTCTTTTGGAACCGGCCATCATGAAACCACCCGCCTGGTGATCCAGCATCTCTCTCAAATTGATTGCGAGGGGATCAGCGTATTGGACATGGGTTGTGGCACCGGAGTGCTGGGCATCCTGGCAGCCAAGATGGGGGCAAATTCAGTCTTAGGCATCGACATAGATCCCTGGAGTTATGAAAATGCCAGGGAAAACGTGAAACTCAATCAAGTTGGTCAGATGAATGTGCGCAAAGGCGACCGGGAACTGATTCCCGATCAGACCTTTGATCTGCTCTTGGCCAATATCAATCGGAATGTACTGCTAGCGGATATGGCGACCTATGCCCAGCACTTGTCAAAGGCTGGGCAATTGATCGTCAGCGGATTTTTAGAGTCGGATGAGCGCAGCCTGGAGCGTGCCATGCAAGCGGTGGGGTTGACCCCTACAGCCCGCCTGGCAGAAGGCCAATGGCTGTCAATCAGATGTACGAATTGATAACCTTTCCTACCATGAAAGATGTATGTATCAAGTGGGCTTTGAGCCTGCTTGTGATCGCCTGCTATCAGGTTTCCTTTGCTCAGGGCGTCAGCTTTTTTGACACAGAACCCACCACCTTTATTCAGGAATTCACCCAAATCCTCAACCAATCCAAATCGGAGCGAGGTCGAGATGCCGCCGTAGCCATCCAAACGGCATGGGGGAATCCCGAAATGACCGATGAAGAGAAAGCGATCTTCATCACCCAGGTCAACATCATGGTCAGCAAGCGCTACCGCACCTCGCCTGATCTGGCCAACTACGCCAAGGTGTACGCCATGCTGAAAGCAGGGACCACCCACGTCAAGATCAGACCTTCAGAATTCCTGGAAACCACGCAGGAATGCGTGTTCAACCTAGAACCTGAGCGAGTCGGGAAATACCTTTCTGTGCTGCATGATTTTTTGCCAGAAGGCTATCCCATCAAGCGGGACAATTTCTACTGGTATGCCAGTGGAAATACCCCCCGACTGACCTTTTTGACGCTCGAAGATGCCAAGGGTACCTATCAAGCGCCCGTGGTTCGATATGAAGAGACGGATCTGAAATACCTGTCCTCTCGATATGATGACAGTACCCACGTGAAAGGAACTTCTGGTGATTTTCATCCGCTGTCTATGACCTTTTTCGGGAATGGAGGACGAGTGGATTGGAGCAAGGTGGGATTGGATTCCAATGACATCTATTGCGATTTCAAGGACTACAAACTCAACCTCAATTACGGACTGCTACAGGTAGATACCGTTACCTTTCATTACAAAAGCCTGCTTCCCGGCCCCTTGCTTGGTCGATTTGAAGATCGCAATGCCGGCCACAAAAACGTCAATAAAGCCAATTATCCCTACTTCAAAAGTCATGAAGGCGGGGTGGTCATCGAGGACTTTTTGCCTTCGGTTCGCTACGAAGGAGGATTTTCATTGCGGGGCCTTCGGAAAATTGGTTCTTCTTATGACATTTGGGTGGATTACACCCCAGACGAGAGTTCATTTGCCGATAGCGACATTGCAGATTGGTACGGGGGTTCTTCTACCTCTTCTTTGGCTGATGATGAAGAATTGAACGCCACCAATACGGCCAATGAATGGGACTATGGGGCTGATCAAGGTGCTTCGTTCTCTTCTGAAGATGACAGCGATGATTTGTTTTGGCTCGATGAAGAAGAAGGGGACGAGGATGGGTATGAAGAAGACTTGCCAGTGGACGAATCCTCTCTGTTTCCCTCCCAGGTCCAAAAGCACATCCCCGCCAAACTAACCATCAAGCGGGATGCAGGCAGTACCAGCATGGTGCTCGTCGGGGAAGCATTTGTCTTGGATCAAGAAAAAATGATTTCCAAAGACAACCAGGTAAAGATTTTTACCGCAGACATGGACAGCATTTATCACCCTTCGATGGATGTATTATTCCTGGCTGAAGATTCTACGGTGACCATCAAAAAGCCCAAACGCAGCAACCAGGCTTCGATTCCTTTCACCAGTTCCTATCATGAATATTTCTTGTATTTCGAGACGATCATCTGGGACTTGGGCAAAGATGAATTGAAATTCACGGCCTTTGTAGATCGGGAAAACAAGGTGTCCGCCATAGAATCTTTCGATTACTTTACCAAAGCCCGCTTTGATCAGTTCAAAGGGATTCTCAAATTCAATCCGATTGGGGC
>JBCCCJ010000074.1:0-10340 GCA_039033615.1 Bacteroidota bacterium | reverse complement strand
TGCGGGAAAGGCGACATCATGGTTGGTCAACAATCCCGAAACTGATTTGGGAAATAGCCATTCGTATGATTTTCCCATCGTTTCACTAAATGTGTAGAAGAACCAAAAGAATTCAAGAAATGACCAGTGATATGGCCTGCGGCAACAAGGAAGAGATCTAGCATTTGCTCAATGCTCTCTCCCCCCATAGATCCACATGGGTTCGGTTTGCCCGGCCCGCTCGAAGCCGAGCTTTTCATAAAAGCGAATGGCCTTCCCATCAGCGGTGAGCATCTGCATATGGAAATGCCCGTATTTCTCCTGCATCCGCGCCATGATTTGCTGCCCGATGCCTTAACCCTGATAGTCTGGATGCACCAGCAAATGCGGATAGTACACCACCAGATGCCCGTCTGAAATCGCATTTCCCAATCCTACCAGTTGCTCCCCTTCCCAGGCAGAAACGAGCGAATGAGAATGGAGCAGCCCTTGATAGAGCGCTTCCGGTTTTTCCGCCGCGCTCCACTGGTGCAACTGATACAATTCCAGGATCGCTGCCTGGGGAATGTCTCGGGTTTCTTTGATCTGAATGGGCATAAGGGAATAGCTGATGCAGCCAAAGATAGCAGGAAACACGCTGCTTGCGATTCGCCCCAAACTTCCCGAAATTGTATCCAAAGCCAGCATCACATGGGTGAACCCGCAATTTCCAGTTCCAGCTATTCTTATGAGGCCTACCTAGCAGTAGAAGCTGATACGGACCTCAAGTATGAGTATCACGATGGCTTCATTGTGGCAATGGCTGGTGGGACCCCCGAGCATGGGCGCATCGCCGCGAACCTCCTACGTTCGCTTGGGAATGCACTCATAGCCAAAAATAGCCCCTGCAATCTCTACAGCTCCGACGTCAAAATCCACGTCGCTACCTCCAATCGCAGCTTCTATCCAGACGTGAGCATGGTGTGCGGCCCTGAGGAGCGCAGCGAGAAGGACTCCAAGGCGATCACCAATCCCTCCCTCCTCATCGAGATTTTGTCAGACTCGACCGAAGCCAAAGACCGTGGCCTCAAATTCCAGCAGTACCGCATGCTGCCGAGTTTGCGGGAGTATGTCCTGGTCAGCCAAAAAGAAGCCATCGTAGAGAGTTTTTTCCGCAAAGAAGATGGGTATTGGCAGATTCTCACCGCCGTTGGGTTGGATGCCAGCATTTCTTTTCCATCAGCAGGCGTAAAAGTGGCTCTCAGCGATATCTATCGGGGGTTAGAGCTCGAAAGTGCTCCTGAATCTGAATGATTGCGCTACGAGAAGCAGCCATTTGGGAGGGAACTTCATCTATCTGACAAAACGGTTTGTACGTTGTATGTCTCATCCCCTGATCCAGGTCTTATCTCGTATCACCTCCCTCAATGAATTGGAGCGGCAGGCAATTCAGGCCCACTTTCCGGTTCGAAGTTTTCCCAAGGGGGATTTTTTGCTGAAAGAAGGGGAGATCGCCCACAGCGGTTATTTCATCGTCGAAGGCTGTGTACGCGAATACGAATTGCTGGATGGCGTGGAGCAAACCATCGAATTTTATACCGAACAGCAATCTGCCGCCAATTACCACAGTCTCTCCACCCAGACCCCCTCCAAGCAGAATTTGGTGTGCTTGGAGGAGACCACGGTAGCCGAAGTCAATGCGGAGCAGGAACAGCAATTGTACCGGGCCTTTCCCCGTTTTGAGACCTTTTGCCGGGAAGGCATGGAGGAAATGGTGGGAAAACAGCTGGCCCTGTTTTCCCGATTCCGCCGCCTGAATCCGAAAGAACGCTACCTCAGCCTCCTTGTAGAACGCCCTGCTCTGATTCAGCGGGTGCCCCAGCATCAATTGGCCAGTTATCTGGGGGTTACGCCGGAGACCTTGAGCCGCATTCGCAAGCGAGTCGCCTCTCAGTCCTGAAATGATCAGAAATCTATGCCAAAGTGCAGCCCCGGCTCAAACAGAAAGTACTTGGGCCAGTTGTCCTCTTCTACCTGAAAAGATTCCGGCAGGTTGGTGTTGATCGGCCAGGAAGTTACCGCCACCGAAGGCTCCAGGAAGACCCGCTGCTGGAACAGGCGCAGTTGATACCCCAATCGCAAGGTGTTGAACAACTGAAAGCCGCTCTGGATCTTTTCTTGATGCTCATCGAGATAGTTCTGACGAAAAGCGGTGGAATGAACCTGTCCATAGAGGCCCTTCCAAAGAAAGCGTTTGTAGGCCAGACCAGCACCTATGGCCCGAACTTTACCTGGAAAATTCGATGCCGGATTGCCGTAGTCGGGTCCATAAGGTCTCCCCAACGGACCTGGATAAGTCCAGGTGATGAGTTCAACGGAGAGAACATCTTTGGGCGTCAGGCGGTAGCCATAGTTGAGCTGATAGTACTCTGGTGGGTTGGGCGTCAGATTGAAGAGCATGAATAGGGTGGAGCCGATGAAGTGTCGATGCACCAACGAGTCTACGACCTGCGCCTGACTGTTCCCAATCAACGCGAAACAAAAGACGAGAGATAAGAGGGAAGATTTCATAGAAATGTTGTTTTCCGAAATCTCCGGTGAAAGGAACGGGCTTCCATTGACGATCGTCAAGAAAAGACCGCACGGGAGGGGACCTAGTAATTGCCTCCCACTCTTTGCCTGCTATTGTGTTCCATTTTTCGGTTATTTACGCCTTTCTTCATCGAACCTGATTGCTTTCCCTTATGACCTACGACCACCTGATTCTTGGAACCGGACAAGCCACCAGCACCTTACTGGGCAAATTGATTCCCACGGGCGATCGCATCGCCGTCATTGAAGCCGCTGCCGTCGGTGGGAGTTGCGTCAACTATGGCTGCACGCCCACCAAGACCATGGTCGCGAGTGCTCGTGCCATTCACCTCGCCCAACGAGGCGATTTCTTCGGCTTTGAGACAGGGGAAATCCGGGTAGATTATGCCCGAATCCGGGAACGGATGAATGAGGTGCGCCACGGCAGCCGGGATGGATTGACCGATTGGATCGAAAGCACCGAGAACGTGGACCTCATTCGGGGAAAGGGCGTCTTCACCGGACCCAAGACCATCCAGGTAGCGGGTCAGGAAATCACCGCTGAGAAGATCTATCTCAATACTGGCACCCGTCCTCGGGTTCCACCGATGGAAGGCATCGAATCCGTGCCTTGGATGGATTCTGCCAAGTTGCTGGAAATGGAGGAGGTCCCGACTCACCTGATCATCATTGGGGGCGGATACATCGGGCTGGAATTTGCCCAGGTCTACCGCCGCTTTGGTGCCAAAGTAAGCGTCGTCCAGCGCTCTGGGCAACTGATGCCTCGCGAGGATGCCGATGTAGCGGAGGCAATTCAGGCCTTTTTGGAGGAAGAAGACATCAACATATTGTGCAATAGCGCTGCCCAATCGGTGAAGGAAGCCAATGGAGACATTCACTTGACCATCGAACGAAATGGCCAATCTGAAACCATCGTCGGCTCCCATTTGCTGATCGCCACCGGACGCATCCCCAACAGCGATGGAATTGGGCTGGAGCATACCAGCATCGAAGTCAATCAACGAGGCTACATTCAGGTGGACGATTATTGTGAAACGGCGGAGCAAGGCGTGTATGCCTTGGGGGACGTCAATGGACACGGGGCGTTCACCCACACCTCAGTTAACGACGCGGAGATTGTCTTGGACCGATTGTTTGGGGGGGTGAGGAGCATTTCTCAGCGCAATGTCGTCTATGGCCTGTTTACTGATCCTCCCTTGGGGCGAGTGGGCATGACCGAAAAAGAAGCCATCGCCAGCGGTCGGAAAGTGCTGGTGGCTACCAAGCCCATGTCCAGCATCAGCCGAGCCAAGGAAATGGGCGAAACCAAAGGCTTTGCCAAACTCCTGGTCGATGGCGAAACCGACCTCATCATTGGGGCTTCCATCCTGGGCATCGGTGGCGATGAGATCATCAACATGTTTGCCGCCATCATGCACAGCGCCATCCCCTGCCGAAACTATCGCCGCGTGGTGCTCGTCCATCCCACCGTTTCAGAACTGATGCCCTGGATGTTGGACGGCATAGAGGAGGCGAAGGGGCGAGAGAAGTGATCGTGCGCGTAGAGGTGCATGGATGATTCCCCACATATCCTCCCTCTCAGGTTTCTGGGGGGGGAGGTTGGCTTATGCTTTAAACCTGAAGATTCTCCAAAGAAAAAAGGTACGCTATTTGGTCAGAAGGATTGGTTGGAGCAAATAGCCTAAAATTTAGCTAAGTGAGACTTGAAAAATAACTTCCTCTTTTCGCGTAGATATTTTTTTCCAGTCGAAGATCCCGGCTTGGCGGGAATCAAGGAAGAAAAACCGAATTTGGCGGGCCAAATCGCGAAAATTTGGGAAAAAGGGACCCAAAGATGAGCCTTGACGATGAGATGGGAAGAAAGAACAAGTGAAAAGGTCCAAGTTATTTTTTGAGTATCCCTTAGGTGGATAACTTCCATTCAGGCTTCGGCAGACTCTCCGCACACATATTTATATTTGTCTCACAAATTTGTCCTTATGAGTCAAACTCCCACCCAAATCATTGCCCAGGAGTTGGGTCTTCGCCCCAACCAAGTCTCCGCTACGCTCAGCATGATCAGCGAAGGAGCGACCATTCCCTTCATGGCCCGCTACCGCAAAGAAGTTACCGGAAGTTTGGACGAAGTCCAACTCGCCAACATTCGCGACCGAGCCGAGCAGCTGGCCCAGCTGGCCAAACGCCGGGAAACCATTCTGGCTTCTTTGACCGAGCGAGAGTTGCTGACGGACGCGCTCAAAGCCAGTATCATGAAGGCTGGCAACCTAACCGAACTGGAGGACATTTATCTCCCGTTTCGACCCAAAAGACGCACCCGAGCCACCATTGCCAGAGAAAAAGGCCTGGAGCCCCTGGCAAAACAACTCATCGCCCAGTCTCCCAGCTTGGTTCCTGAAACAGCCGCCCAGGGGTTTGTTTCTTCGGAAAAGGAAGTGGACAGCCCCGAAGCCGCCCTCCAAGGCGCCCGGGACATCATCGCTGAATGGGTGAACGAAGACAAGGATGCCCGGGCCAAGGTGCGGAAACTCTTCCTTCATCAGGGCGTGATCCAATCCAAGGTCATGCGGAACAAGGAAGAAGCCGGAGCCAAATACCGGGACTATTTTGAGTGGAACGAACCCATCAAGCACATTCCTTCTCACCGCCTGCTGGCGATGCGCCGTGGGGAAAAGGAGCTGTTTCTTTCCCTTTCCATTCGACCAGAAGAAGAGGAAGCTGTCGCGGTGCTAGATCGCCAATTTGTCAAAGGCAGGAGTGCTGCTTCGGAGCAAGTCCAAACCGCCGTGCATGATGCCTACAAACGCCTGATGGGGCCATCACTTGAAACAGAAACCAGGGTAGTTACCAAAGACAAAGCCGATACCGAGGCGATTCAGGTCTTTGTAGAAAACTTACGTCAATTGCTGCTTGCAGCTCCCCTCGGGCAAAAAGCCACCCTTGCGATAGATCCTGGCTTTCGGACGGGTTGCAAAGTGGTTTGCCTGGACCGCTTGGGCACCCTACTGGAGAATACGGCCATTTACCCACACCCACCTCAGCGCCGGGTCTCCATGTCCGAGGTGGTCATTCAGGAATTGATCCAAAAGCATCAGATCGAAGTCATCGCCATCGGAAACGGAACGGCAGGCCGAGAAACGGAACAGTTCATTCGCAATATGGGACTCCCCAACTCCATCGCCATCGTGTTGGTGAATGAAAGCGGGGCTTCGGTCTATTCGGCTTCAGAGGCCGCTCGGGAAGAATTTCCCAACCATGACATCACGGTACGGGGGGCGGTTTCCATTGGTCGAAGATTGATGGATCCCCTGGCGGAATTGGTGAAGATTGACCCCAAATCCATCGGAGTCGGCCAATATCAGCATGACGTGGATCAAAACGCTTTGAAAAAGAGCCTGGATGATACCGTCGTTTCGTGTGTGAATGCCGTGGGGGTAGAGGTGAATTCGGCTTCTAAGCAACTGCTGGCCTACGTCTCTGGATTAGGTCCTTCCCTGGCGCAAAAAATTGTGGACTATCGGGAGCAGAATGGCGGCTTTCGAAGTAGAAAAGAGTTGCTGAAAGTGCCTCGCCTAGGAGCCAAAGCGTTTGAACAGGCCGCTGGCTTTTTGCGAATTCGGGAGGCCAAGCACCCGCTCGATGCGAGTGCAGTTCACCCGGAGAGCTATTCCATCGTCGAGCAAATGGCCAAGGATTTGGGCGTAACCGTCGCGGAATTGATGGGCTCCTCGGACCTGCGCAAAAACGTGCAGCTCAGTCGCTACCAAACCGATCAAGTAGGCATGCCTACGCTCAAGGACATCATGGCGGAATTGGACAAACCCGGTCGCGATCCCCGGAAACAGTTCGAGGCCTTCGCCTTTGCCGAGGGCATCAACGAAATGAGCGACTTACGCGAAGGCATGGTACTCCCCGGCATTGTCACCAACATCACCAACTTTGGCGCGTTTGTGGACATCGGGGTTCACCAGGATGGACTGGTTCACCTGAGCCAAATGGCTGATCGCTTCATCAAGCATCCCACCGAGGTGGTTTCGGTCCAGCAACAAGTCAAAGTCCGCATCATCGGCCTTGACCTAGCTCGGAAACGTATCAATCTTTCGATGAAGGCCGAAGGAGGACGTCCCCGCAAGCCCAAACCCAAGCGACGCGAGGAAGGCTCGGGGGAATTTCGGTCCGAATTCATGCGAATCAAGAAGGATCAGCGGAAGAAAAAGTAAGTGTTCGGCTTTTCCCCCTCACATCGGTGATCGTTATTTGCTCTGTTTCTGCTGGCAAGGGAAGCGAAAGGCTTTGTTGCGACCAATAGCCTTCTCCCTGATGGATTTCCCGAATCAGGGTTCGCCCATCAGACAAGCGAATCTCCACTGAAGCGTCTCCCGGTTGGAGGAGGGCGGTTTCACCAGTTGGCAAGAAAGTCACCAAAAATAGCGATCCCTTATTGCTAGCAGCTACGACCAACTGCTTCCCATCTGCGAGGCGCAGGCGAGTAAGGCTTTGCATGTCGCCCCGGGTGGCCATACCGCTCTCTCCGGCGCTGATCGGCGAAAAGCCGCCTTTGCCATCTCCTTTCAGCAGCAAGCCCTGAGAAGCATCATACTGGCCCACGTGGGTCTCGGTCCCGTAGGCATTCCCCACCAGCAACAAATCCAGATGGCTATCGCCGTCGATGTCTTCGGCCAACATCCCGTAGGTCGGGGCCACTTGAGCGAGCATCGGCAATGCCCGCAGCTCAAACTGCCCATTCCCCAGATTTTCGATATAGCTGCTCTCCGCCCACTGCTTTTTCCGCACGTATGCACCTTCTCGCTCGGTGGGAAGCAGGACCTCATCCATCTGGGCCGCTCCATAGGCCGAATAATTGGGAAAGCGCCGCTTCATGGCCCGAATTTGCATGGCGAGTTTGTTGCGATAATGCGCGGGGACGGCCTGTCCTTCCAGGTAAAAACTCATCACCGGATCAGTGCTGCCGTTTTCATCATAATCCTTGGCATAGACCACCAACGGCTCGGCCTCCGAAACTTTGTAACGCGAATTGAGGCCCAGGTTCCCAGCGACCAAATCCATATCGCCATCTTCATCAAAATCTGCCGCGATCAGGCTGTTCCACCACCCACTGCGGGCCTCGAATGCTGCGATTGCTTGTTTCTCTAAAGAGCCTTCTCGATTCATGAACAGCACCGGGCTCATCCATTCCCCCACCAAAGCCAGATCCCGCCAGCCATCCTGGTCCAGGTCCGTCCAAAGGGCTTGGGTAACCCGACCGATGTCTTTCAGGCCAGGGGCGAGTTGATCGGTTTGGTCGGTGAAGGTACCGCCTTCGTTGCGCAAGAGATAAGTCTCCCCGGGATAGGGGTAGTTCCGGGCCTCCAAGCGACCCGCAATCAGCAAATCCAGATCTCCATCCCGATCTAGGTCGGTGGCGCTCACACTCCCTCCACTCTTTGATAGTTGGGGCAAAGCGCCTTCCGCCAACTGCCATTGGCCTTTCTCCTGGAGATAGAGGCGATCTTGGTAAAATTCATTTTCCCCTGCTACTTCATTCCCCCCGCTCACCACATAGAGATCAAGGTCCCCGTCCTGGTCAGCATCAAACCAAAGGCCTCCCGCGTCTTCATAATTCGCGTCTGCTGGATAAGGGTCCACTGCGAGGAAGGTTCCATTGACTTGCTGGAGGAACAGACTGGCAGGAGTGTTTCTCGCGCCCCCGATCCACAGGTCGTCCAAGCCATTGCCGTCTGCATCTGCGACAGCCATGGCCGGGCCGCACTGCGACAATTTGTAGGGGAGCAGTGCCTCAACCGCAAAGTCATCATGCCCGTTTTCCTGGTGCTGAAAGCCGGACAGGACTTCGTCTTGCCATGCCGTCAACAGGGGTTGGAGTGGCTCCTTGGGGCCATCCGGGGCTGGTTGGGCTTCGGCTTGGCGGACTTCGAGGAGTTGATCCCCTTGGAGTTGCGTCAGCAATTGGGTACTCCCATCCGGCCAAATAACCCGCAGCGAATCAACAGCTGGACTTTGTCCCAGGCCAAAGTGAATGATTCCTGAAACGCTTGACTTATACCCCCGATAAAGTGAGTGCTCGTGATATTGGGTGCTAATGTGTCCACTGCTATCCGAATGGGTGAGATATACTTTGCTTCCCAAGCCTTGCAGGTTTCCTGGCTTGCCGATGAGACGTAGCTGGAGGTAGTGCTGCTCAATGGGCTGATCGGGTTCCAACTGGTGGTTTTCATAGACAAAGGCGGGCTGATTCATGTTGTTGACCACCCAATCCAGGTCTCCATCCTGATCAAAATCGGCATAAGCTACGCCATGGGAGACTGAGGGAACCGTAAATCCCCAGGCATCCGACACATCTTCGAAGGTCAGGTCGCCTTGGTTGCGGTAGAGGTAATTGTGTTTGATGACGGGTTCCAACGCAGATACTGCTTCGTAAAGGCGCTGCTGAATGACTTCTGGGGTTCCGAATCTACTGGATTGATCGCTGTAATCGACGTAGTCCATATCAGTTACGTCCCGGAAATATCCATTGGTGATCAGCAGATCGCGCCAGCCGTCATTGTCCAGGTCCACCATGATCGGCGACCAACTCCAATCGGTCTGAAAGATACCTGCCAATTGGCCGATATCTCCAAAGCGTTGGTTGCCATAGTTGAGTTGGAGGACATTGCGCACAAACTGGGGTTGGTATCCTCGGTCTACGGTGAGGTAATGTCGATTGTGGTTGGGATCACTGAACATGGATTTTTGACGCGCGTTGTCATCGGGCAGCATATCCAGCACGACCACTTCGCTCAGGCCGTCATTGGTCAAATCTGCTACGTCTATGCCCATGGAATTGTAGCTGTTGTGCGCAAAGTAGCTGCTGATCTCGTCCTGGAAGGTGCCGTCCTGTTGGTTGAGGTAGAGTTGATCGTTGCTGATGAAATCATTGGCGACGTAGACATCGGGCCAGCCATCCTGATTGAAATCGCTGATTGCGACGCCTAATCCCCAACCTTCGGAGGTAATGCCTGCTGCTAGGCCCACTTGAGCAAACGATCCATCGCCCTGATTCTGATAAAGCCGGTCAGTGCTGGGGTGCTTACCACTTCGATCTACGGGCATGGGCGAGTTGCGATCGGCATACCCCAGGGAATTGGTCAGTAAATACATGTCGAGGTCTCCATCCAAATCGTAGTCAAAAAAGGCCGCCTGGGTGCTGTAGCCCCGGTCATCCAGACCATAAGCCGCAGCTTGTTCCTCAAATATGGGCATGCCGCTTTTGTCCAGCCCCTGATGCACAAACAGATAATTGGCGCTGCCGGAATCTGGATCAGGGTGAGTCGAGCATACATAAATGTCAGGTTGAGCGTCCTGGTTGATGTCCACAATGCTGACCCCGGTGCACCAACGATTGGTTTGAACTCCGGCGGCCTCGCCTACTTCTTCAAAGCGGAAGTCTCCCCGATTCAGATACAGTTCGCAGGAGACCATATTTCCCGCAAAAAACACGTCTTCTTTCCCATCCAGATCAAAATCAGCTACTCCTACCCCGGCTCCATTGTAGAGATAGAGGTGACTGAGGATGTTGAAAGTATCGTTTTCGAAGATCTGATTGTTGAAGGTGATGCCCGTGCGCGAGGCATCTAACAACTCCAGTTTGGGTGGCGAGGTATGACAAGCCACACCCAAGAGCCCCCAGGCTAGAGCCAAGGTCCATACGCCAGAGGAAGCAGGTCGGTACATAAGAATCAATTGTGTGTGTGAACTATCTCAGTAAGGTCAAAGAGCCCGCAATGTTATTCCGG
>JBCCCJ010000073.1:0-10356 GCA_039033615.1 Bacteroidota bacterium | reverse complement strand
TCAATCTCCCGAGTAGCTCCAAACTGATTCCTGGCTTTCCTTGCCTATTCCATGTGATAGAGTCGCTCCCGGCGATCCTGGATGAAACTGTATTTGAGCGCAATCAAGGGTTGCAAATGTCCCCCTCGAAATCCCCACGCACTCGGGCTGTAGGTGCTGAATCCCAAGCCAGGATAGTAATATTGCAGCAACTCTTCTCTAGGCGGAGAATACCCCATCTGCATGGCTAGATCCACGTGCAGGCGAGGTTGTAGGCGAATGGTGAAACCAATCGTCATGGACGCACCCAAGCGCCAGCCTTGATAGGTAACCAATTCAGGATCGTTTCCATTTTGAGCTGGTTGGAGCACTTCTTCCTGAAAACGAAGTCCAGTCAAAGCAAAGCTCATGAATGGATATTCATACGGGTTATCTGTCGCATTGACCAACCGGGCGCCCAACGTGAGAAAACCCGCTTGGTTTTGACGCTGCATATATCCCCGGAGGAATTGGAGGCGGGGCATGCTACCTACGGGAAGTTGTTGAAAGCGGAATCCCGTAGCTCCTTCCAACCTGACAGAAGGGGACACCTTCCATTCAGAATGGATTTCTAAGGTATTGACGACCAAGGGAGAAACATTGACGCCTAGTCGCAGTTCTTGTTGTCCATGTAGCCAAATCGGAAAACAGAGCAAGGCAAAAATGCTCCAAGGATGCATATCAGATTATCACCTGTGGGAAGGATTTGATAATAAAGCTACTAAACTTTGACTGTTTCTCCATTTTCAATTGTATTTTCGGCTCTCATTGTGTTCTTCTTTCTTGTAAGGAAAAGAACATGAAGGGTTTCAGATCGGCTAATTTGGTTGGAATAGCAACTTAACAAAGCTGACTGCGTACGTTTCACCCATACATCTACACATATTTTAGCGCGTTCCTCTTGGTCTTTTGGCTGTTCATATTCATCATTACCTTAGCCACGCTCATCATTGCGGCAGATTTTTTCATCAAATCTTCTGAACGGATTGGGCTTGCCTTAGGAATTCCCCCCTTCATTGTTGGTGTAACGCTCATTGCGGTCGGGACCTCCTTGCCTGAATTGGTTACTTCCATCGTAGCCGTACTGAAAGGTCCTGGGGTTTCTGCCATCGTTCCTGGCAATGTCATTGGCTCCAACATCACCAACATTTGTCTGGTCCTCGGGATTGTGGGCATCGCCGCCAAGAAGGTCAAATTGGAATTTGACGTCATGCAGGTCGACCTCCCAATGGTGATTGGAGCGGCTTTGGTGATGTACCTCTGTGTGATGGATGGCGAATTCAGTCTGCTCGAAGGCATCATCTGCCTGATAGGTCTGGCGATGTATCTGACCTATGTATTCTCGCTTGGGAAAAGTAGCTCTGCCTCTGCGGCGGGCATGGAGGAATCAGACGAAGCGCAGGTCAGCAAGGTAAAGCTAGGGTGGCGAGATCCCCTTACGTTGTTGATCAGTGGCATTGTCATCTATTTCTCGGCAGATTTCAACGTCAGTTCCATCATCGAATTGGCGGAGATTTTTGACATTGGCAAAGAAATCATTGCCCTTACTGCCGTTGCCTTAGGGACATCGCTCCCGGAACTGGTGGTATCCATCGTAGCTGTTCGAACCAACAATGCGGAAATGGCCATCGGCAATGTCCTCGGCTCCAACATATTCAACATATTTGCCGTGATGGGCATTCCCCGTCTGTTCGGAGAAATAGAAGTTCCCCTAACCATCCTGGATTTCAGCCTGCCCGTCATGATGGTGGCTACCGGCATGCTCTTGGTCATCCTGCAAGACCGAGTCCTCACCCGATGGGAAGGATCCGTACTCGCGTTGCTGTACTTGCTATTTATGGGAAACCTGATCAGTACGCAGATCTAGTTGCGATTATTGGGATCAATGGACCATTCATCCTGAGACTCTTCCTCCTCTTCCGGCTTCTCCATCGTTTGACGCAACACATTCACCAGATCAGGGCGAACAAAAGCTCCTGCATACGTCTGGCGCAATTCCCGGCAGAAGAGAAGCGCTTCTTCCTTGTCCATAAAATCACCGATCTTGACCACAAAGTTGGGGGCTTCAAAGCCTAAGTAACTGACGTGGTCGGGAAACATGCCCAGAAGCGTTTGTTTCCGCTGAGAAGCCTGATTCCGACTGGAACCTGCATATACCTGAACCCGAAAGCCGTTGACAGATCGGATCTTGCCTTTTGCTTCAATATCTAGCTTGATCAATTGCAGCAGGTTGGGATCTGCCTCGATGTGCAATTTCTTGCCCGTGGGGAACAAATGATCCAGGCTGATGGCATCTGGCAACGCTTCGGTTTCTTGGACTTCTACTTCCACAGCCTGAGGCTCTGGCAAGACGAAATTGATTTTGTCGCGGTAGAATCCTACTTCTTCCCGCTCATATTTGTAATAGGTATCGCTAGGAGGATTGGAAGGTTGCTGAGCCAATAAGAAACTAGGCATCAGAAGGCCGAAGGAGCTGATTAGCAGGAAGAAATGGATTCGCATATGAATGAATTACACAAATATGTTTCAAACTTACACAAAATTACGTCCACAGGACCTTCAAAGTTTACCCGGGTGTACGTCAGATGTTCCCAGCCAAAGAATCTCCCAGGAGATGGCCGTCGCGATGCGCCTGCTTGTTTCTGTAGGGCATCTATTTCTACCAAGCTGCGAATCGCTCTGCGCTTCGTTTTTTTGAGAGTTGGTTCGGTTATCGCTCAGCACGGGCGCTCCCCACAAGTCCTTGTCAAATAGACAATCGCAGCCCGGAGGGATGCCCATCTTGGTAGCAAGCCGAAAAAAGAAGATTTGTGAGCAGGCGCCTAGCGACTGCCACATATACCAATTCCACCAATGAATTTGGGTTCTTCTGACGTCCCCCCTCGCTTTCCCTAGTGCTTCATGGAATAGAGCGTTCCTTGCTTTATCGCACCAACACGATGGAGCCATTCTCCTCGATCAGGATTCCATCAGGAGAAAAGCCTTTCACATCAAATGTGTACACCCCCTCTGGAACGGGCGTTCCTTGTGAGTCTGTCCCATCCCAAACAAAGTCAGGCTGCTCTGAACTGAACAGCACATCTCCTTGCTCGTCTAGAACCAAGATCGAGAAGTCCATTAATTTGCAGAAGTCTGCCTGAAATGTGTCATTGATGCCATCCTGGTTGGGAGAAAAGGCGTCTGGGAGCGAGATCAATTCGCCACTTCGAGGAACCGAGGCGGGCAAATCATGGGCAAAAGTCAAGGCTGGGCCTTGGGGAAGTAAAAAATAGTGGAGTACGAGTGCTACTACGGGGAGCAAGAACTGCATGATCAGTTGAGATAACAGAAGTCCAGCATAAAAGCTTCTCTACCGAGGTAGGAAGGGCAGGGGAAAGCAACTCAGGGGATGAGCATTCTGGGTGAATAGCCTACAAAGGTGTGTAGTTTTGGGCGGCTTACCTACCCCCTGAATTCTAGTGGTACATATTTTTGCGTGATCGGTTATTTCTCCCGTTTGAATGAATATCCAAACAATTCCAATGAAAGGATTAGGCACAAAAATGTGGCTTTTTGCCAATGCATCTCGTCATAAGGATAGCAAGAGAATTGTGGAATGTGATGGACGGTTCTCTCTTTTGTACAGATGATGAAAGAGAAATAATGAAAAAGTATTACCTTTGTAATCCAAAACAGCAAGGTGGCGTCATGAATTCTCTGTGTCTGCATTTCCTTTTGGGGGGACTCCTCTTTCTGTTTGCATGTTCTTCCCCGTCCTCTCAGACATCTGCTCCGACATTCGGAGCTCAGGAAGGTGATAGCATTGCTAGCACCAAACAGGAGGAACCTCGGTTTATGAAAAACCGAGAGGGCAGCACCTATGGAACGGCCATCATTTTGGTAGACGACAACCTTCGCCCCATCATAGAGGCGGAGATTAGCACCTTTGAAGCCTTGTTCCCCGAAGTGAACATTCGCGCTCATTACGTTCCGGGTGAGCAGGCCATCAAGCAGATGCTGGCGCAGGACAGCATCCGCATGGCCATTTCAACCCGAAGAATGTCGAAGGAGGAGGAGACTCACCTGCAGGCCCGCAACATTTCCCCGAAGTATGCGGGCATCGCCAACACAGGCATTGCGATTGTGATTCATCCAGACAATCCTTTCAAGCAATTGAGCATGGAGCAGCTGGAAGGCATCCTCACCGGGGAGCTGACCAATTGGGGCCAACTTCAAGGAGGCAACCAATCTGGAGACATCGCCTTGGTTTTTGACCATCCTCAGTCCAGCACCTTGAAATTTCTGACGGATAGTATCCTGACCGATAAGGCGCTCACCAAACAGGGGATTTTTGCCCAGCAGAATACCCCCGAAATGATCCAATATGTGGCGACCAATCCCAATGCCATTGGTTTTGGTGGGTGGAATTGGATCAGTGATGTAGATGAACCCATGACCGATAGCCTTCGAAAATCGGTCAAGTTGGTTTGGCTGGGAAGGGATAGCACCCAACAACTTTGCCTGGACGAGTCTCCCTACGTTGGCCCGTATCAAAGTTTTTTGTTGCAGCGTTGTTATCCTTTGACTCAAACGGTGACCACGGTGCTGCGGGAATCCAATTATGGGCCTGCTACGGGTTTTGTGTCCCATTTGGATGGCCCACAAGGTCAACGAGTGATTCACAAGGGGGGGCTGGCCACCGTTCATGGAATTGATCGAGAGATTCGATTGCCCGCCAAAGAAGGCGCTCAATCCATTCGGGAAACCATTCCAGAATCGGCAAATTCAACAAAATAACCGATATTCACCCGCACACATACGCCTCCCAATAAAGATTTAGCAACCAACACTTATTCAAACGACTACCAGTTTTTTTTCACATTTAACCGAATACGACTATGCTGAAACGCATTCTAATCTTCTGTGTATGTGCATGGATAGGCGGTCAAGCCGCTATCGCTCAAGTAAATTTAGACAACGTCAAGTCTCTGATCACTCAAGAATTGTTTGACGAAGCGGAGAAGGAGCTGAAAGGATACCTGACTGCCAAGCAAAAAAATACCGACGAAATCTACTACTGGCTCGGTATGATTCAATACCAGCGGGAAGACTTTTCCGGTGCCAAAGCAAATTTCGAGACAGGGTTAGGCGTGAAGTCCAAAAGTGCCCTCAACAAGGTAGGCCTTGGACTGATTGCCTTCAAAGAGAATCGGCTGTCTGATGGCAAAACCCTCGTAGAGTCTGGGCTGACCATCGCCAAAGGCAAAGATCCGGAAGTAGAATTTGCTGCTGCAGATGCCCTACTGGAAGGGAGTTACGACGAAATCGGAGATGCCAAGCAAATTTTGTATGATTTGCGTGATCGTTTGCCCGATGATCCTCGCCCCAACCTCAAGCTTGGTACCTACTACAAGAAGCAAGGGGTACTGGAATTGGCGATTGAAGAACTGGAAAAGGCCATCAACAAGGACAACAGCTACGTTCCCGCTTATGTCTATCTGGCTGAGCTCTATTTCGACGAAGGAAAAGAGACCAAGCAATCTGAGAGCTTCAACAAAGGATTTGAGAAAGCCCAGGAAGCCATCAAATTAGATCCTGACTATGGTCCTGCGTACCGCATCCGTGGGGAATTGTACTTGCTACTTGGCAAATTCGAAGAAGCCAAAAACGACTTGCAGAAGTACGTAAGCCTTGCTCAGGCAGATCGCCGGGCCCGGATTCGCTACGCCAGTTTCTTGTTCTTGAGCAAAGATTACCAAGGCGCACTGGACGAAATGAACGACATCGACACCACCACCAACGTGATGCGTCGTCTGAAAGGCATGTCCCTGTATCAGCTTGACAAACTAGACGATGCCCAAGCTGCGATGGATGACTACTTCGCCAGCGTCAAGAAAGAAGAGTACATCATATATGAAGATTATCAAACCATGGGAGACATCATGCGTGCCAAAGGAGACTTGGAGGCTGCAGATGAGAACTACATGAAGATGATCCTCAAAAATGACGAGAAGGCTTCTGTCTTTGAAGACCTGGCCGAAAGCTACTACAAGCAAGCTCGCAGCAAAGAGCGGGAAGGGGCACAAATGAGAAGAGCGCGTCGGGAATCCCTCCAAGCGGCTCAAGCGGCAACCGATGCTTATAACAGCCTGAAAGGAGAAGCAGATGCTTCTGAAGACATGGCCGTAAAAGCTGCCAAGACGGACGAAGCCAAGGCTCAATTTGCCATCCGGGAAGAAAAAGTAGCCGAAGCTGAAGCGCTCGCTGCTGATGCTGCTGCGAAGGTAGAAGAGTCTAAGCCATTCTATGCATTGGAAGCTCACTACCGCCAGAAAGCCCTGGATATGGCTGATCCTGTAGGATTGTCTCACCACTACAAGCTCGGATTGGCCTTGTTCAAGTCTGGTCAATATGACGAAGCGGACGCTTCTTTCCAGGAGGTGCATAAGCTGAAAGCTGATTACCTCAATCCATACATCTACCGCATTCAGATTGCGCAGAAAAAGGAAAATGCTGATCCTGAAACCAATGACTGGTTGTTGAAGAAGCCTTGTGAGGACGTGATCGGTGTTTGGGGAGATGCAGATGCAAGTACCCTGGATGAAAAGACCATTCAGAACCTATTGCTGTCTTACGAGGTATTGGCCAACTACAACTTCAATCCTACCGGAGAAGAAGGCAACTACCACTGTGATGAAGCTCAGCCCTACATCGACAAGATCCTAGCCATTGACCCGAACTACAGTCGTATCAATAGCCTGTCTGAGTATTGCAGCCAATGATGCTCACCAGGTAAACTGGTAGAATACATGCAAAAGCGAGGCGGCAACGTCTCGCTTTTGTGCTTTTTGACAGGAGAGCATTCCGGTTTCGTACTACCTCCACCAATGGCACATATATTGAAGTTAGCATGTCTCTGATAGTAACTTTCTCGTTATCCTACTGTCAGAAGACCAAACGAGGAATGCCTTTTTTCATGAGAAGTTCATTGATTATCCTGCTGCTTGCCAGTTGTTGGGGCGCTTGGGCGCAAGAAGTCCCTCCCCCTATCTCCTCCACCCATGGAGCAGTTCATACCCCACGAGGTGATTTACACATCCTGATGATCTTTGTGCGCTTTGAGGGCGTATCGAAGATGCAATCTGTCAAATTGTGGCCTGATGTCTCAGAAGAAGGGGTACTGCCCCGCATGGCCCAAGGTGCCTCCAATCAGTTGTTACATGCTGATCAAGAGGGATTTCGAGCCGAAAATCGCCTGAAAAATCTTTCCGATTTCTATTATGCGATGTCAGGGACCCGCTTCAGGATCACCGGAGACGTATTCCCGATCCAGGTTCCCATTTCCTACATTCCCGAAAAAGGAGGAAATTTTTTCCGGCGACAGCAGCAAATGAATCAGGCAGCCGTCAATTGGATCGCCAAGAACTACCCGGACTTTGATTGGAGCAAATACGACAACCGGACCAACGCCCCCAACTACCGCGCTAGTAACGTCTATTCCGAACCGGATCAAATCCTGGACTATGTGGTGTTCATGTATCGGGATCAGGGCAGTACCGGAATGGGGGCCAGTGGAAACTTGAGCATTCCCAATTCGCCCTATCGAATTCTACACGGCCATACTGGCATCAAGTCCTATCCGGGTCCCAAGCACAATTGGGAATATTTCAAGCATGAGTTTGCTCATAATTTATATGATTGCCCCCATTATTTAGGGGCCAATAGCGCCGATGGGACCAAGTTCTACACCCAGAAAGGCTGGGGGCTGATGTCTGCCTGGCATGCGCCCTTTTTCACCACCAATGCCTGGGAGGCCTGGTGGCTGGGATGGTTGACTCCCCAGGTAGTCAGGGAAGATCAGCAAGTCCTCTTGCGAGATTTTGTTACCGGGGAGGATGCGATCCAGATTCCTATCCCTGGGACCGATGATGTGCTGTGGCTGGAAAATCACCAGAAGCTAGATCATTGGGACGACAAGATTTTTTACAACAATCGTAGTCAGGGCAATCCAACCTCTGCAAAAGGACTGTATGCCTACATAGTGGGTACGCCTGGAAAAGACCGAAGCAAACCTCGGCTGAATCCGTTCCGGGCAGGAGATGCCAATTTCATCAAGATGCTCAACGGAGAGGGGAACTTTGATTTCCAAGTGAGGGATAGCATGCGGACCAAATACGGCGCTCGTTTCCCGGTATTTGAAAAGGTGCAGAACAATCCCATTTCTGGTCAAAACGATTTTCAGTTCATCCGCTATGATTTCAATCAGGATGGCCGCATAGGGATTAATATGAAGCATGGCAACCGGGATGGACGTGGTGGCAAACGGGAAGAAATGGACGTCTGGTTTGAAAGGGTGGGGGAGGAAGTGGTGCATTCGCTGAATTGTACTGGGGATGAAGCCGATGCGTTCCAGGTCGGGGATGAGATCGGTTTGAATGGGGTAGTACCAGCCCTGAATTTTCCAGACTTTCAGCGGAAAAAACAGACGCTGGCTCCCTATCTCATCAACGGCATCCGAATCGAGGTGATCGAACGCCATGCCGATGGCAGTCTGCTACTAGACATCCAAATGGATGATTGGGAGCTCAGAAAACAGCACCGTTGGTGTGGGAACCTCCTGCTTTCTTCGGAAGTGCTTCCGGCCTCAGGTGCCCTAGCAGTCTCCAGCGGCAGCACCTTGGTACTTGACCTCAGCATGACTCCCAACCGGGAAGACGCGCATCCAGTTACTGGTACGTTTGTGAATCCTACGACCTTGACCTTGGAGGCTGGACACCATCTCCGGTTGGAGAAACGCAGTGAGATGATTGTTACGGACCACAGCATCCTGATCCTGGAGGCTGGAGCCACGCTTGAACTTGAGCGGGGCAGTCGGTTGACGTTTCGCAGGAATGGAAAACTCCTCCTCAAAGCAGGAAGCCAGATCATCTTAGAGAACAGAAGTGTCATTCAGATCGGAGAAGACAGCGAATTTGAGATGGAAGAAGGCATTCTCGCCGACGTTGGCACCCGGGCCAAACTCAGAGGCGACCTTCGCAGCCAATTGCGATCCAAACGCAAAAGACCCAGCGAAACCGCCGGGCCTTGAACTTATGTTGTCTTCAGATAGGTCAGACAGACACCACCCATCCATAGGGATCGTCGATCTGCCCACTTCGTAAATCTTGCAATTGTTGCTTCACTGCGCCGCTAGCGGTGCGTTCTGCTACGGAAGGCAAGACCATATCACTTCCTCCAAAGCCGATTTTGGCAATGTGGGTAATGGTCGCAGCCGTCCCCACACCAAAGGCATCCTTCAAGCGCCCTTCTCGGTAGGCTTCCAATACTTCATAGATGGAAATCGGACGAGTTTCTACCAGATGGCCCGCATCCTTCAACATGCGGATCACGCTGTTGCGGGTGATGCCAGGCAGGATGGTCCCCGTCAAATTGGGGGTGACGAAGGTATCCTCGATTTGGAAGAAGATGTTCATGGTGCCACATTCTTCCACGTAGCGATGCTCTTTTGCATCCAACCAAAGGACATTGTGATAGCCCTGCGCTTTGGCGATCTGATCTGGCAACATGGCCGAAGCATAGTTCCCAGCGGCTTTCGCGCTTCCCGTTCCTCCTACAGCAGCTCGCACATAATCTTTGCTCGCCAACAGAGAAACCGGCTCAGAATAGTAAGGCCCTACTGGACAGGTGAAGATGGTGAAGATATAGGAATCCGAGGCTTTCACGCCGATGAACTCATCCGTCGCAAACATGAGCGGACGGATATAGAGAGAGCCCTGAGAAGCATCGGGAATCCAGTTGCTGTCGAGATCAATGAGGGCTTTGAGGCCGTCCAGGAAAATAGAAGCCGGTAGCTCTGGCATACACAGGCGAGCGGCAGATTGGTTCATCCGGCGATGGTTTTCTTCCGGGCGAAACAAAAGAGGTCGTCCATCAGGGCCTCGTTGGGCTTTCATGCCTTCAAAGATGGCTTGGCCATAGTTGAAAGCGGATACACTTGGAGCCAAAGAAAGGCCTCCGTAAGGCATGATTTCGGCTTCTTGCCATTTCCCATCAGCATAGCGCGCGACCAGCATGTGATCACTGAATACTCGACCAAAGGGAATGTTATCCATATCCACTTCAGCAAGGCGGCTGGCCTCTATTTTGCGGATCCGGAAAGGCTTTTCAAGTACGTTCATAGTAGATGTGATTGGTAGCTGCCTCAGCCAGTGAAGCGGCCATTGTAGTCCTTACCTTTGTATTTCAATGTAAATGTGTAGCGTTCTCCGGGTTCAAGCGGCTTACGAGGCACTCGTATTTTATCTACCCCCGCCCGATCGGTTACCTGCCCTTTGATCCAGATCTTTTTCCCATCCTTGT
>JBCCCJ010000072.1:0-10368 GCA_039033615.1 Bacteroidota bacterium | reverse complement strand
CCCGAATTTATGCGGATCATGGGTTTTTCACCGCTGACAGCCAACTCACTTCCGAACTCCATGAAGTGTTTCGAGCGTTGTTTGAGCCGCGATATCAGCCGCCAGCCTTTCAAAAATTGCTGGTCGCCCAATACAATATGCGCGAGGCCTTCGAAGGCTTGATTGAGCAAGAAATCCAAGCCGCTCAAGCAGGCAAAGCAGCCCAGATCCTGATCAAGTTGAACAACTTGGAAGATAAAGGCATGATTGACCACTTGTACCGAGCCAGCCAGGCAGGCGTACAGATTCGGCTCTTGATTCGCGGGATTTGTTGTCTCCGGCCTGGGGTTGCAGGTCTGAGTGAGAACATTCAGGTGGTTCGCATCGTGGATCAATTCCTGGAACACGCCCGGGCCTTTGTGTTTCATCAGGGAGGGAAAAAACGGTTGTATCTCGCTTCTTCTGATTGGATGAGCCGAAATCTCAACCGGCGGATCGAAGTGGGCTTTCCGATTTTGAGCGAGGCATTGAAGGCGGAAATCTTCGAAATTCTTGAGCTACAATGGGCCGACAGCGTCAAAGGGGTATATCTGGACGCCAATCTCCACAACATTCCCAGAGAAGTTCAATCGCCTGCCATCAGGTCTCAGGTAGAAGTGTATCGGCGGATGGAAGCCAATCAGCTAGTGGCCAGAAATTTCAATAGCAAGCAATGAGGCCAATCTCTGCCAAGCTGTCATTTTTCGGAATTTTTAGCAGCAAGTAGCGGATTTTTCAGCGATTCTGCCAGGCTGTCATCAGACCGAGCGAGGAAAAGATTTCCGCAATGGAGTTTTCCTGCAATTTTCATAGCAAGCTCATTTTTTCGCTTGCCACACCTGCCACGTTTCGGAAATTTTCACAGCAAGACAGGCCCTTTTTTCGTTTTTGGCCCAATGGCACGATCCGTGCCAACTAGAAGTGTATTGCGGGAATAAGAGAGGTCAGAGGTCGGACCACTTTGTTGTCAGAAGTTAATCCACTGATTCCCGAATTACCAATCATCTACGCGGCCTTGAAGACCACACTACCCCTAATTCACCAATTCACCAATTCACCAAACCAATAAAACGATTCATCATGGAAGACATGCTCAAAAAAATCCTCTACACCGGCGTCGGAATTGCTACCATCACTGCTGAAAAACTGCAAGAAACGGTTGACGAGTGGGTAGGAAAAGGAAAAGTTTCTGAAGAAGAAGGCAAGAAGATCGTAGATGACTTCTGGACCAAAGTGGACAACCGTCGCCATGAAGTAGAAGACAAGTTGAAAGACTTTGCAGAGAATGTATCTACCAAGGTGAACATGCCTCGCGTTGCTACAGCTGAAGACATCCAATCTTTGGTGCAGCGGATCGAAGTACTCGAAGCCAAAGCTGGCGTACAGACGACTCAGGAAGTCAAAGAAGCCGTTGAAAACGTAGCGGAAGAAGCGAAAGCGGCCACAGAAGAGGCAGCAAAAGAAGTCAAGAAAGCGGCTAAGAAAAGCACTTCTCGTCGCAAAAAGTCTGAATAAGACACTTAGCAAAATATAACGATCAACTCTGAGAGTTAGGGTTATCATTGAGTAGTAAAGTCGTAGTAGGGCCGGCTCCGTATCCCGGGGCCGGTTATTTCTTTGTTGGGGAATAGTCAGCGTGTATGCCCAACGATTGCTTCTTGCTTGATTTGTTCCTCTGCCAGAAAAATCCGTGGTTATCTGCTTACGCATCAACTACTCCTCTCATGAACCGATTTTTCCTCCTATTGCTTGGCCTCGGCTTTTTGGCTTGTCAACCGCCCTCGACTGAAACCGCCGCGCCCGATCGCCCCAACGTACTGTTCCTCTTTGCGGACGATCAGCGAGCCAGCACCCTCCTCAACGAAGCCATCCGTACGCCCAACTTGGATCGCCTTCGCGCCAGAGGCCTTCATTTCACCGAAGCCTACATCATGGGGGGCGACAATGGGGCGGTCTGTGCGCCGAGTCGGGCCATGCTCCATACCGGGAGGCGCTTAGGGGCTCTGCCGGAAAAAGGATTTCAGATTCCAGAGGAATTTCCCTTGTTGGGGGAAGTACTCCAATCTGCAGGCTACCAAACGTTTGGTACCGGCAAATGGCACAATACCCGTTCGGCCTTCAATCGGAATTTTCAAGCAGGCGACGCCATTTTCATGGGCGGGATGGGGGATCAATGGACCATGCCATTATACCACTATCATCCTGATGGCGTATATCAAAACAGTCGATTGCGCATCGCCGATCCATTTCACAACAATACGCTCGACACCTTATCAGGAGAATACGCCATCAGTGGTAAGCATGCTTCGGAAGTTTTTGCGGATGCGGCTATTGAGTTTCTCCAAAGTCAAGAGGGGGCGAACGATCCCTTTTTCTGCTACGTTTCTTTCACCGCCCCGCATGATCCTCGCACAGTTCCTGCGGAGTACCTGGCAGGGTATGATGTCAATCAAATTGAGCTTCCGCCCAACTTCTTGCCGGAGCATCCCTTCGACAATGGGCAGCTCATCATTCGGGACGAACAACTGGCCGCAACTCCTCGCCAACCAGATGCGATTCGGCAACACCTCCTGGAATACTATGCCATCATCACCCATCTGGATGCGCAGATCGGCCGAATCCTGGATGCCCTGGAGGCAAGCGGCAATGCCGAAAACACCATCGTTGTTTTTGCAGGAGACAATGGTCTGGCTGTTGGGCAGCATGGTCTGCTCGGCAAACAAAATCTCTATCAGCACTCTGTCAACGTGCCGTTGCTGATCTCTGGTCCGGGCCTTCCACAGAATGAGCAGCGTTCCCAATTGTGTTATCTCACAGATTTGTTTCCCACCTTGTGCGAGTTGACGGGAGCTGCAACACCTTCTACCTTGGATGGCTACAGTCTGATGCCCGTAATCGAAGAACAACGGTCCATTCGGGACACCCTCCACTTTCAGTATAAGGATCTCCAAGGCTCGATTCGAACCGGAAAAGACAAGCTGATTCGCTACTGGGTAGATGGCGAAGAGACCTTGCAACTCTTTGATCTGGAAGCCGATCCTTGGGAAATGAATGACCTCGCCCCCCAGGCACCTGCCCAAGCAGCGACCCTGAAAGAAGCCCTTCTGCGCTGGGACCGTAAATTGGGGTTAGCGGCCCGGAAGTAAAAAAAGGAAGATTCCTACCTTTCCATTCAAGGTTTCTTTTTTATTCCCCTTCTATTTAACTTAGGAAATCTGTTACACATCAGGAAAAAGACTACTTGCGCAATCATCTCAAATGAGGTTGTTTTTTCTTCTCTTGGGCTTTTGTTGGGCTTCTTGGGGGATGGCACAGATTTCACCTGCTCTTCCCACACCGCCTACCCCGGAGGAAAGACGGTCGGATGTGCAACGATTGTCCCAATTTGAGATTCTCATTGAAGCGGCGTACACCGAACTGCCCGATAGTGCCTTGTTCTATGCGGAGCAACAATACCTGCTGGCCCAACAATTGGATCAACCAGACTGGATGGCGCATGCCCTGATTCATCTGGGGAATTTGAAGCGAAACCTTGGCCAGTATTCTCCGGCGAAAGCAGACTTCCAATCAGCCTTACAACTCTATGAACTGTATGGAGAAGTAGCGGGGATGGCCCACGCCTGGTATGAATTGGGCTATTTGGCCGATTTGCAGGGGGATAGACAAAATGCTTCCCAGTATTATCAGCGGGTGTTGGATGAACCCCAGGCTGTCGAAGATCCTGTGGTCCTCGCCACGACCTGGTTGAATATGGCCAACTTGCATCAGGAAGCGAACCGCTACGATCTTGCGATTCAACACCTGCGAGCAGGCATCCTCCTAGCTGAGGCGGCTCAATTGCCCGGTATTCAAGCCGAAGCCTGCAATCGAATGGGCCTGGTATTCGCAGATCAGGGCAAGTATGATTTGGCCGAAGAACAACTGCATGAAGCCATCCGCTTGACCGAACCCCTGGATAAGCCTCGCTTACAGGCCCTCAACCTCCTGGACTTGGGCAATATTTTTCGGCTTTGGGGCAAGTTTGAAGCAGGCCTCCAGGCGGTTCAAGAGGGCTTAGGTCTGGTGAAAGACCTGGGACCGGCTCCCATTCAGGGAAACCTCCGGCTGACTGTCGCTCAAATCTATGTGGATGTAGAGAATCGAGAGCAGGCACGACGATATTTCCAAGCGGGGCTGGAACAGCACCAGTTAGCCGGCTATTTTCTTGGGGTCCACGAAGCCCTAATGGGGTTGGGGCAGATTCATCTGGATGAAGGGGATATTCCCAAGGCCGAGGAATATTTTCACAAGGCGCTCACCCTGGCGGAAGAAATCGTTATCGCTCGTCCCATAGCCTCCAGCCTATTGGCGTTGGGGGAGGTGCAGTTGACCTTGGAGCAAGAGGCAGAGGCCCAACGCTATTTTGAGCGCTCCCTCAATATTTACCAAGAAGTAGATGATCCTACCGGAAAAGCCCACGCACTCGCTCGCCTGGGAAGTACCCTTCTCGCCAAAGGAGAACTTGCCCTCGGTCAACAAAGGCTGGAACAATCCCTCCAACTCTACCAGGAATTGGGCATCGTCAAAGGCTTGGCGGAAGTCAGCGCTGAATTATATCCGCTGTATCAAGATCAGCCTACCAAAGCGCTCGCAAGCTACCAGCTCTATATCCAGATGCGAGACAGCCTGGACAATCTGGAGAATCAAAAAGCCTTGTTGCGATTTGAATACGCCAACAAATCCCTCGCCGATAGCCTGGCCTTTGTCCAAAAGCAGACCGCTACAGAGTTGTCCTATCAACACCGCCTCAATCAACGGAATTATCTGGTCCTGATTGGGCTCATGATGATCGCCCTGCTGTTTGTCTGGTTTCGCAATCAGCAGCGTCGTCGTACCCGCGAAAAAGCCATTGAGTTAGAACGAGAGCGGGAGCGGAAACAATCCTTGGCCGAGCTCCATGAGCTCAAATCCCGCTTCTTTGCCAATATCTCCCATGAGTTACGCACCCCCCTGACCTTGATTCTGGGGCCGCTTTCCTATCTGCTGGACAATCCTGATGCCTGGAAGCAATCCAACATCAGGGAGCAGCTATTGTTGATGCAGCGGAATGGAAAAAGTCTATTACATCTCATTGAAGAGATTTTGGACCTGTCCAAAATCGAAGCCAACAAGCTTCAACTAGAAGCTCGAAAGACCCCCCTCGCAGAATTTGCCCAGTCGATATTTGCCCGGTTCCAGCCACAATTGGTTGCCCAGCAAATCGAGGCGGAGTTACAGTTGGAAATACCAGAAGAGGCCCAATACATGTTGGATGCCCCAAAATTAGCCAAAGTGCTCAATAATCTTCTGAGTAATGCCTTGAAGTTCACGCCTACGGGCGGGAAAGTAACGTTCCTGATCGAAGAAGCAGGCCAACAATTGCATTTTCGGGTACGTGATTCCGGTGTTGGCATTCACCCTAAGGATTTGCCTCACATTTTTGATCGCTTTTATCAATCTCAGCACAAAGAAGAGACCCAACCCAAAGGGACAGGCATCGGACTGGGTCTCGCCCGCGAACTGGTCCTCCTGATGGATGGTCAAATCTACGCCAAAAGCGAGTTGGGACAGGGGGCAGAATTCTCCGTAGAACTGCCTGTAATCCGGGCCAATGCCCCGCAAGGCTACCCCTTGGTAACAGCAACTTCTTCCCTCCATGCAGAAATAGGAGTTCCTGCGGCTATTGGTTCCGATTTCGGGATTCTAATTGTGGAAGACCATTGGGACATGCGGGAGTTTGTCAGACAACTTCTCCAGCCGCACTATCGACAGGTATTCGTAGCCAGAGACGGGGAAGAAGGCTTGAAGGTGCTAGAAGAACAGGGAACGAAAATTGACCTCATCATCTCCGATGTGATGATGCCAAAGTTGGATGGCCTGAGTATGGTGGAGCAAATCAAGGCTTCCCCCAAATGGTCTCATCTGCCAGTGATCATGCTTACTGCGCTGGCCAATGAGCGCAACAAACTTCAAGCACTTACTTTGGGGGTGGATGATTATTTGACCAAGCCCTTTTCGACTCAGGAATTGTTGACTCGGGTTCAAAATTTGTTGCAAAATGCCCGGCAGCGCAAGAAATATCGGGAGTCGCCTGAATTTCAGCAAGAGGCCTCGGCAGAGACTACCCCTGAATCGGTTGTCATTTCGGCCAATGATCGGGTCTGGCTCCAGGAGGTACAATCCCTGATAGAATCCGGCTTACCAAAGACCAAATGGTCCGTGGATCAATTGGCAAAACAAGTCAACCTTAGCCCTCGTCAATTGCGGCGGCGGCTCAAAAGCATCACCGGGCTTTCTCCCCTCAAATTCATCCGGGAAATTCAGTTGCAGGTTGCCCGTCGAGAATTGGAGGATGGCACCGTTACCTCCTTAGCTGATCTCGCCTATCGCTGTGGCTTCGAACAACAAGGGACCTTTTCCACCAGCTTCAAGAAACGCTTTGGAAAAAGTCCCCGGGAATATGGGCGATCTCAGGTCGCCTAGCCGATCCCGTATGATTCTTACTGAATTCCATAACTTCAAGGATTGATTTTTTCATTCCAATCAAACTTTTTCGCCTACCTAGCCCTATCTATGCGCGTTCACTTTCTCCTTCTGTTCTTTTCTGGCCTTATTGCTGTGGGATTCCCCCAACAACACGCGGGTTCGCTACGAGCCGTTTGGCAAGATGCTTCTCTCCCGGATTCCAATCGTTTCGCTGCACTGGAGCAACTCGCCCTTTCCAAAGGATCGTCCGACAGCGCCTTAGTCTTGTTTCAACTCATGGAACAGGAAGCGATTGACCGAAAGGTGCCTTTTTGGGAAGTCAGCGCCATTTGGCACATCGCCAATCATCACAAAAATGCAGGAAACTTTGATGAAAGCCTTTCCATCGGGAAGAAGGGGCTCAGGCGGAGTGAGCAGATCCATAACCTCGTCTGGCAAGGCAATTTCTCCTTTCTCTTCGGGCTGATCTATAACGCTCAAAATCAAAGAGATACCGCCATTCAGTTGATGAAAAGCGGCATTCAACTCTTATCCCAAACTTCTGCCGAGGAAGATCTACAAGATGCCATGCATGATCTGGCGATCACTTTTCACAATCATTCTCGATATGATTCTGCCATCACTTACCATCGAAAAACCCTTCAAAGCATTCGAGAAAGCCAGAATGAAGCAGAATTGTTGAGGACCTTGTACGGTCTGGGAATAGCCTATTATCAGCTCAATCAGGATGATTCAGCCCGCCATTACTACCTGAGGCATCTCCAGCGGGCGGAGCAAGCAGGAGAGATGCAAGCCATGGCCAATGTCCTGGTCGATCTGGGGCAATTGGCGGTCTTTGATGGGGATTATGGAGCGGCGATGGAACACTATCAGCAAGGCTTGACCATCGCCCGCACCCATGAACTCGTGAAACCAACTGGCTGGCTACTCCAATCCATCGGGGTCGTTTATTTTGCCCAGCAAGAGTTGGATCAAGCCATCTCCTACTTTGAAGAAGGCCTCCTCAGCAAGGAAGCGGAGCAGGACAAATTCCTACAAGTGGATCTGTTGGATATGATGGGAGTGAGTTACAAACGCAAAGACTCTCTGGATATAGCCTTGACGTATTTTCAGCGCGGCCAAGCCATTGCCCAGGAAATCAACAATCCCTTTTTCCTAGCGAAATTTTCCAATCGAATGGGGTTGATCCAGCACGAACGGGAAAACTATCCAGCGGCCATCTCGACACTTTCCCGCACCATTGACATGTATCGCGAGATCAAAAACCTGGACGGAGAAGCCAATTGCTGGTATCGAATTGGGCTAGCAGAAGAGCAGTTGGGAAATCCCTCCCGAGCGACTTCGGCCTACGAACAAGCCTTGACCCTTGCGGAGCCCTTGAATGCCAAACCTCTATTGGCCCGCGTCACCAAAGAGCTCCATCGTTGCTATCGGGAGACCAATCAGTTTGAACAGGCACTGACTACCTATGACCAATACATCGCCCTCCGCGACAGCCTCAATAGTCGCAAAAATCAGCAGGCGACGATCAAGTACGAATTTGAAACCAAAGCCCTGAGCGATAGCCTAGCCTTTGTGCGGGAAAAAGCCGCCACCGACCTGGCCTACGAGCGCCAACTGGCCCAGCGAAATACCTTCATTGTGATCGGCTTGGCTTTAGCCGCTTTGGCCTTCCTCATTTTCCGCTACCGCCAGCAAGTCCGCAACCGCAGGCGAGAGGTAGAACTCCAACGGGAGCGAGAGCGCAAGGAACAACTGGTAGAATTGAACTCGTTGAAATCCCGCTTCTTTGCCAACATCTCTCACGAACTGCGAACCCCTCTTACCCTCATCATGGGGCCGCTTTCCTACCTGATGGACCAACCGGATGCCTGGGACAAAGCTGCCGTCCAGGAACAACTGACGCTCATGCAGCGCAATGGCAAAAGTCTCATGCACCTGATCGAGGAAATGCTGGATTTGGCCAAAATCGAAGCCCGTCAATTAGAGCTGGAAGAAACAGAGACTTCCCTTCACGGGTTCTTGAAAGAGGTTGTGGATGCCTTTGTGTTGCCTTTCCGTCAGGCCGAGATTGATTTTTCGGTACAAGTAGAAGTGCCAGAAGACATGCGGGTACTGATGGACCAGGGAAAAATGGAGAAGGTCTTGAACAATTACCTGAGCAACGCCCTCAAATTCACGCCCGTGGGCGGCCAGGTAGACATCGAAATCAAAGCCGTCAACCAGCAACTGACCATCCGGGTGCAGGATAGTGGGCCGGGGATTCCGCCAGAGGCCTTGTCCCATATTTTTGATCGCTTCTACCAAACTGAGGGAGGGGCAGAGCAAGGCGGGGCTGGAATTGGCCTGGGCCTGGTACGAGAACTTGCGCACTTGATGGAAGGTAGAGCCTATGTAGAAAGTCAGTTGGGAGCAGGAAGCACCTTTTACTTCGAGATGCCATTGCACCTGTTGGCAACCCAAAAAGTCCTGGCGGAAGTCCCCAAAGTCATCGAAGACGTAGAACCCATCTACTCCATCGGTACAGAGTACACCATTCTGGTGGTGGAAGATAATCCCGATATGCGCTCTTTCATCATGGACTTGCTCAGTCCCCAATATTCGCGGGTATTGGCCGCCCGGAATGGGGCCGAAGGTCTGGCCCTGCTGGAACAATATGGGCAAGACATTCACCTGATCATCTCCGACATCATGATGCCGGAGATGGATGGCCTGACCATGCTCCAGCAAGTCAAAGCACATCCGACCTGGAGCCGCCTACCTGTGATCGTGCTGACCGCCTTGGCTGCCGAGCGAGACAAGCTCAACGCCCTCACTATCGGCGTGGATGACTACCTGACCAAGCCCTTTTCCACCTCAGAATTGCAGGTGCGGGTGCAAAATCTGCTGTATCACGCCCATCTGCGGCGGGAGTGGCAGCAATCGCTGGAGGTTCAGAGGGAGGAAAAAGCAATTGAATCCGCCTCAGAAGCTCCAGAAGAAGTCCTCGACCCATCCCAAGCAGCAGATCAAGCCTGGATTCAAGAATTGCAACAGATCATCGAATCTTCCTTGCCCCAACAAAAATGGAAGGTAGATTCCCTGGCCGAGGCCGCCCACCTCAGTCCCCGCCAATTGCAGCGGCGCATCAAAGGCATCACCGGCCTTTCCCCCGCCAAATTCATCAAAGAGGTGCAGCTACAAAAGGCCCGGCGAAAGTTGGAGGATGGGAAAGTCATTTCCCTCTCCGAAGTCGCCTACGCCTGCGGCTTTGACCATCAGGGCAACTTCTCCACTTCCTTCAAAGCCCGCTTTGGGAAAAGCCCGAGGGAGTATGTGCGGAGTGGGGTGGGGTGAGGGGGGGAGACAGATGATCTTCAGCAAAAAGAGCGCATATCAAACGAATAGGAGTAGGATCCCCGCTTCCAGCTATTGTCGTCTTGTAGTACTGCGTACAGCTATTCCATGCTAGCTTCTCGCTTTGCTTTCTTCTCCTCCCAGGTTGCCATTTTTGGCCCCTCAGCCGTGTAGCAAGCCGCCGCCGCCTATGTCTGCCTACTTGCAGCATAACGCGCCATGACGACATGTATCTCATACCGGCTGCCATGGCACAGTCTTGGTTTCAACTTGGTTCTATTGACTCGTTTTTGACCCAATGCTCGTACTTGATCCACCAAGTGCCAAGATGAGGTTGGGGGTACGAACGCACCGGAATTTCATCCAGTAGCAGAGCATCTGTTCTTGATAGTTGCTGCCTCAAAACGGAGCGCTCTTCGCTACTTATTCCATTTTTCCTAAGAGTATCAAATCTAACAACATGCAGAATTCGTCAATCTGTTGACAAAATCCGTCAACCTAAATATATGG
>JBCCCJ010000071.1:0-10394 GCA_039033615.1 Bacteroidota bacterium | reverse complement strand
TTTTTCTTTACCGTTGTATTCGTTTTTGTTTTTTGGGCGTCAACCTCAGCATCGACAACGGAACCTATCCCAACCCTCGGGTCATTACCCTTGGTCTTAACCTGAGTTTCTAACCACCCTTTGCAACCCCTTACTCGCAATAGTTCGGATATGAAAACGAAATTTCTCATCAGCCTGTTGATTCCCTTCCTGTTATTAGGTAGCTGTGCCAATCTGGATGAAAGTCCGGATGGATTGCTGACCCCGGAAGGGTTTTACAACAACAATAGCGATCTCAAAGCCGGCGTGGTAGCGGCCTACCGCCCATACATGGAATTTTGGCTAAACGCACAGGGAGGCATGCCCACGATGGGAGGAGACGATGTAACCTCCCGAGAAGGCAGCAACAAAGAACCCTTCCGCGGATTTGACCGCTTTGACGCTAATCCTTCCTACGAATGGTTGAAAGCGCATAGCTGGGATCCCTTATTCAAAACCATTTTCCATGCCAATGCGGTGATCAACAACTACACCAAATTGGAAGAATCTTTTGGGCGGGATGCCACGGCTGCGGAAGCCTATTTCTTGCGGGCTTGGGCGTATTTCCGCTTGGTTCGGACCTTTGGGCCAGTGCCCATTGTGACCGGGACTGCCAATGGAGATGAGCCTCGTGCCCCGGTGGAGGATGTCTATGACCTCATCATTTCGGACTTGACCTTTGCCGAAGAAAAACTCCCTGGTGTATGGTTTGGAGAGCCTGGTCGGGTGACCCAATGGGGGGCCAAATTGTTGCTCGCCAAAGTGTACCTGACCTCTGCGGGCTGGCCCCTCAAGCAAACGGGCAACTACGCCCTGGCCGCCACCAAAGCCAAAGACATGATGGACAACAGTCCGCACCGGTTGTTGGCCGACTACCGCGACCTGTGGCTGGAATCCAATGACAACAATGCTGAAAGTGTGCTGGCCGTACAAGCCTGTGCGGATTGTGGAGACTGGCAATTGGCGAATCGGATGCCTCACTCCATCGGTGCAGAAGCGGAAGAAAGTGGTTGGGATGATTACTATGCCGAAATCAGTTTCTTCGAGGAATTTCCCGAAGGCCCTCGCAAGGACGTGACCTTCCAGACGACCTTCAGTGGCAATGTTTCCTGGCAACAAACCTCCCAGGGCCATCCCTATTACCAGAAGACCAGAGGCTTTGAAGTCAACATGATCAACGGCCTGAATGCGTATGTGCTCCGGTTTGCAGATGCCTTTTTGATCTATGCGGAGGCTGCCAACCAATCCGAAGGAAGTCCGAGTGCCGCAGCGTACCAAGCGGTGAATCAAATCCGTCGGCGCGCGGCTGGTCTCAACATCAATGGAGCTAGTCCCGAAGTAGATCTGACGGGATTGTCCGGGGAGGAATTTCACGAGGCTGTCGTTGCGGAGCGAGGCTGGGAATTTGCGGCGGAATGGGAACGCTGGTGGGACCTGGTCCGCAACCAAATGGTCGCCGAGGCCACTGCCAAGCGAGACTTTTCCAATGAACTGCCCCTCAATGCGATGGTGGACGTCAATTCAGAGGCTTCTTTCGAGCCATACTATTATGCGCCGATTCCCCTGAATGAGATGTTGCTGCGGACCGATTGGGAACAAAATCCATGCTGTAGGTAAGCCCACGCTAGTAGATAATTTGAAGAACGGCGACGCCTCACCACTGATTTCAGGGGTGAGGCTGTTGCGCAAAGATTATGACAGGTACCCAACATCTGATTTCATGGCTCTGGCTTGGCTTTCTGCTGCTGGCAGTCGGAGCTTGTCAGCCTCCGATTCCCCAGAATGCCGCTACTCATTTTGTCAAGCTGACCCCTGACCAATCTGGCATCACCTTCGACAATCGAATCGAGGAAAGCCCGGAGCGAAACTATTTCCGCTACCCCTATCTATATCTAGGAGGGGGAGTAGCTGCCGGAGACCTGAACAACGACGGCTTGCCAGACCTGTTCTTCGCTGGCAATATGGTGGACAATCAGCTTTACCTGAATCAAGGCGATTGGACCTTTGAAGAAGTGGGGAAAACGACGGGCATCGCGGGCGGCAACCGCTGGTACACGGGCGTGAGCCTGATCGACATCAATCACGATGGCTGGCTGGATGTGTATCTCTGCGTCTCTGGAGATGGCTTCAACAAACGAAATCAGCTCTTCGTCAACCAAGGCATCACCGGAGAACAAGCAGGGATTGCCTTGGTAGGGTTTGTCGAAGAAGCTCGAAAATGGGGCCTGGATGATCCCGGTGCCTCCATCCAATCGGTGTTTTTTGACTATGATCGCGATGGAGACCTCGACCTATATGTCGCCAACTATCCCGCTACCCCTTTTGGGAGTTCGGTTCCTTATTATCAGGAAAAAATGGCGGACCATCCCTGGGAAGAAAGCGATCATCTGTACCAAAATACCGGAAATGGCAGCTTCCAGGAAGTGGGGAAAGCCGCCGGAATCGACAACTTTGGCCTGAGTCTGGGGATCAGTGCTGCCGACTTCAACGGAGATGGTTGGGACGATCTGTACGTATCCAACGACTTCAGTACCCCCGATCGACTCTTCCTCAATCAGCAAGACGGCACCTTTCAAAATCAGTTGATCCCCGCCACCAAGCAAACTTCCCTCTTCGGGATGGGCTGTGATGCGGCAGATTACAACAACGACGGGCGAATCGACCTGCTGCAAGTGGACATGACTCCGCAGGACAACCGGCGCTCCAAGGAAAACATGGCCTCCATGAATCCGGGTTTGTTCTGGAAAATGGTCCGCAGCGGCTTTCATTACCAGTATATGTACAACAGCCTGCAACTGAATCGGGGCGTGGATGCCTCGGGACAACTTCATTTCAGCAACGCCTGCCGCATGGCTGGGATGTCGTCCACCGATTGGAGTTGGGCCTGTCTATTTGCGGACCTCGACAATGACGGCTGGAAAGATGTGTTCATCACCAATGGCATCAAGCGCGAGGTCAACAACCGCGATTTCATCAATGCGATGAAAATGAAAATCAATTTCACCCAAAGCCTGGACAGCGTCAGCTACGAAGACATCCCCTCCGAGCCGGTTGCCAATTTCGCTTTTCGAAACCAAGGCGACCTGACCTTCACTGAAACGGGAGAGGGATGGGGATTGGCCGATCCAGGGTTTTCTCATGGTGCGGTGTACGCTGATTTGGACCTCGATGGGGACCTGGATTTGGTAACCAACAACATGGATGCGCCTGCGGGGGTATTTCGCAATGAACAAGCGGGAAATCATTCCCTGCGGATCCGCTTACAAGGGCCCGCCCAAAACCCATTAGGGATCGGGGCGCGGGTGGAAATTCACCAGCAAGGTCGATTGCAAGTGCAGCACCTCAGTTTGACCCGTGGATTTCAGTCCTCAGTTGAGCCAATCTTGCATTTTGGTTTGGGCGAAACGGCCAGAGTAGATTCCTTGCATATTCTTTGGCCGGATGGGCAAGCACAACGATTGACCGCAATTCCTGGAGATCAACTGCTGGAATTGGCTCACGAAAATGCCCAAGCCCCAACTGCTGAAAAGCAACCCAAGCAAACCGACCCCTTGCTGCGTGAACGTGCGCCTGAATTGCTGTCCTTTCTCCACCAGGAAAACTACTATGATGATTATGCCTGGGAGCCCTTGCTGCCATATCAGCTGTCTCGGTTGGGGCCGGGCATTGCGGTGGGAGACGTGAATGGTGATGGGAGAGAAGATGCCTTTTTTGGAAACGCTTATGGTGCCAAAGGGCAGCTCCTTTTACAGCAAGTCGATGGCAGCTTTTTGCCTCAAGCTGGTCCTTGGGAGGCAGATTCCCTCTACGAAGACATGGACCCCTTGCTGGCAGATCTGGATGGAGATGGAGACCTGGATTTGTTGGTGGGCAGTGGGGGAAATGAATTTGTCGAAGCAGTGGGAGGGCTGGAAGATCGCTTCTACGCCAATGTGGGGAATGGAAACTTTGTGCGGGTATCGGAGGCCATTCCGTCTGCTCAAATCAGCAGCAGTTGTGTCAAAACTGTGGACATGGATGGCGACGGGGACCTAGATGTCTTCCTTGGCGGAAGGCTGGTTCCGGGCAAATATCCCTTGAATGCCCCTAGCCGCTTGCTCCGCAACGAGGGAGGAACCGATACCGCTTTCCGCCTCGTCGATGTCACCGAGGACTGGTTGCCGGAATTGTCGGAAATCGGGCGGGTAACTGACGCGCAATGGGCCGATGTCAATGGAGATGGAAAACCAGATCTGGCCCTCACGGGAGAATGGATGGGGATTCACCTCTTTGTCAATCAGGCGTATCATTTGGCCGCTGCTCCCTTCGCCGAATCCTTGCTCAATCAAGTCGGCTGGTGGCAATCTCTCACCACTGCAGACGTGGACCTGGATGGCGACCTGGATCTGATTGCTGGCAACCTTGGCACCAACTACAAATATCGAGCGAGTCCCGAAGCGCCTTTCAGTGTCTACGCCAATGACTATGACGGCAACGGAAAACTCGACATCGTGCTGGGCTATGAGCAAGATGGGGAGCAATATCCCCTGCGTGGTCGGCAATGCTCCGCTGAGCAGATTCCTGCCCTTGAAATGAAATTCAAAGATTACCAATCTTTCGCCAACGCGACTTTGGCAGAAGTATATGGAACCAACAACTTGGCGCGGGCGCAGCAATATCACGCCACGACCTTCGCCTCTACGGTGTTTCTCAATGAAGGCGAAGCTGGCTGGCAGACCTTGCCCTTGCCTAGTCTGGCTCAATTGTCCTCCATTCATGATATCTTGGTTCAGGACCTGAATCAGGACGGATGGCCGGATGTATTGGTCGCGGGGAATTTGTACCAAGCAGAAGTAGAAACTCCTCGGAACGATGCTTCTCTTGGGCTGGTTTTGCTGGGAGATGGAAGCGGGCATTTTGTGCCTGTGGACGCTGCCGAAAGTGGGTGGTACTTGGACGGAGATGTCAAGAGCCTGGCTTGGATTCGACGCGGGGATTCCCTCAGCATCTTGGCTGGCCTCAATCATGGAGCAGCGCGGATATTCGATTGTATGCTAACAGAAGTGCGATGAGACAGCTTGGATCGGTTTGGGTACTCCTCCTGTTGGGGTTCGGGTTTTCTTGTGGGGAAAAAGAAAATGCCACTGCGGAACTGGAAAATCAGCCCGCAGGGACAACGGAGTTGCAATTCACAGAAATCACCGAAGCAGCTGGCATCCAAGTACGCCATCATTCCGGTGCCTACGGGGAATTCTTCATGCCGGAAATCATGGGAGGCGGTGCTGCTTTTTTGGATTATAACCAGGACTATCATCCTGATATTCTGCTAGTTGGAGGAGGAGCCTGGGAACAAAGCGAATTTCAGGAGGTACAAAGCCTCTATTTATTCAAAAACAGGGGGGATGGTACCTTCGAGGACGTCAGTTCGGAAACGGGCTTGGCAAGCATCAAGGCCTATGCGTTCGGAGCGACCATCGGCGACATCGACAACGATGGAGATGACGATGTGTACGTAACCACCTTGCAGAAAAATCTATTGCTGCTCAACCAAAACGGTCGCTTTGTAGAAGTCGCACAACAGGCAGGCGTGGCAGGAGAAGCGGTTTGGAGCACGGCCGCGGTATGGTGGGACGCCGATCGGGACGGCTGGCTGGATCTGTACGTCGGCAATTACCTCAAGTGGACGCCAGAAATGGATCGCAACATCTGGTGTTCCCTCGACGGGGTCTCCGACAATTATTGCCATCCCGATTTGTATGAAGGAGAGTCGGGCGTTTTCTACCGCAACCAAGGAGACGGCACCTTCGCTGACGAAACCCAATTGCGCGGTTTTGTCGGTCCCAACGACATCGCCCCCATCAAAACCTTGGGAGCCGCCACGATGGACGTGGACCAGGATGGGTGGATGGATCTCGTTTTGGCGAACGATATGCAAGCCGATCTGCTGTTTCACAACCGGGGAGATGGCACCTTCGAGGAAGTCGGGACTCCGGCAGGCATGGCCTACAATCGCAAGGGCAAAGCGCGCGCAGGTATGGGCCTGGTCATCGGAGACCTCAACAACAGCGGCTTGGAAAGCCTCATCGTGGGCAATTTTTCCCGCCAGCCCATCAGTGTGTATCAATCTTTGCCCCACGGTGCATTTTTGGACCGGGCCTACGCTTCTCAAATTGGCAAACCGAGCTTTTTGACCCTGACTTTTGGGTTGAGTCTGTGGGATGTGGATCTGGATGGCGACCAGGATGTATTTGCGGCGAATGGGCACGTCTTCACCGACATTGGGAAAAAAGCGGCTGACATCAGCTTTCGTCAACCCCCGCACCTCTTCATCAACGACGGGACGGGTGTTTTTCAGGATCAGGCCGCTACCGTAGGAGGCGTATTTCAAGACTCTCTGGTGGCCCGCGCTTCGGCTGTGGCGGACATCGACGCCGACGGAGACCTGGATTTGCTGATTTCGGAGAACAATGGAGCTTTTCACCTTTTGCGCAACGATACGCGCTCCAACCATCATTTTGTCCGCCTCTTGTTGCGGACATCAAACGGCAACTCCAATGCGGTCGGAGCCAAGGTGGAAATTTTTCGGGGCGACAGCCTCTTGCAACGCAAGCGCGTCAAAACCTCCGAAGGCTATTTGTCTCAATCAGAATTTGCCCTCACTTTTGGCTTGGGAAGCCTGGCCCGCCTGGATTCGATTCGGGTAACCTGGCCGGATCAGGCAGTCAGTCGATACGTGGAACCACCCGTTGATCAATATTTGTCGTTGGAAGCAGGAAAGCCTGCATGGACCATCCTTCATGAATGAACAAGCGAAACAAGCGGCAGGGCGACAAGCTCGTTGGTTTTACCTCCTGCTGGGGTGGATGCTCAGCTTATTGCTGAACAGCTTGACTTTGTGGGGCTTGGACTTCGGTTTGTTGGCTGGAGCCTATCCTGGTAGTTTGATCTATCACCTCTTGTCTGGGAGCCTGCTGGTCTTCCCATTGATTGCGTTTCTGAGCATTCACCTGGTGCGCATGCCCCATCGAGCCAATCGGAAAGGTATGTGGTTGGGGATTGCCACGGTGGTTTCCCTGTCCACGGTGCTGGGGACGGGAGCGTGGTTGTACCTAGCCCCTCAAACGCCCGCCCGGACGGCCATCCTGACCACGCACGTCCTGGCTGTAGGAAGTAGTTTGACGAGTGTTTGGTGGCACATTCGCTCCCGAAAAAAAGGCCGCTTCCACTTTTTTGTCCCGCTGAATCGACAGACGTTCCGGCGTACCCACCATTGGAAACGTACCACTGCCTGGGCCTTTGGCATCGCCCATTTGGCGGCCATGCTTTTGCTCGTCTTATTGAGACCCCATAGCCCGGAAGGAGAACTGCGCCAAGTGGCAGAAGTCGCACCCGGCAAATTGAACTGGGATGGGGAACGCTACCTCCATCCTTCGGTCCTGGACAATTCACAATCCTGCGGAGAAATCGGCTGTCATCCCGACATCCACGACCAATGGGAGCCCTCCGCTCACCATTTCTCCTCCTTCAACAATCCCTTCTACACCGCTTCGATTCAATACCTCCTGGCTAGCAACGACGCCACTTCCGCTCGCTGGTGTGCCTCTTGCCACGATCCACTGTTGTTGACGACCGGAGAATTGCAGAACCCAGCGACCTTTGCCGATGTCCATCAAGAACCACTCAGTCAGAAAGGCATCACCTGCTTGACGTGCCATAGCAGCCTGGGGGCGGAGGACATAATCGGAAATGGAAATGTGACCTTGGCCGATGCGGGCTATGCTGGAATGGGGAGGTCTGCTTTGGGAGAAATTCCGGGCCTCCGCCAACGAATCATTCGATCCAAATCCGAGCCCCACGCCACGGCCATGCAATCGGCCTTTATGCTTTCGGATGCCTTTTGTACCTCCTGCCACAAGGTCTCCGTGCCACCAGCAGTGAATCAGTATCGCTGGAAGCGCGGCCAAAATCAGTACGATGCCTGGTACCAAAGTGCATTTTCCCAGCGACATCCCCGTGCTTTTTATCAGCCGGAGCCCAAAAGCTGTGTGGAATGCCATATGCCCCTGGTTCCTTCTTCTGACCAAGGAAATAAGAACGGCTACGTGCGGAGTCATCGCTTCGCCGCCGCCAATACCGCCCTTCCTGCTCTGCATGGGCATGATGACCAACTCGCAGCGGTGAAACAATTCCTGACCAAACACCATCAGGCGGCCCTGGATATGTTTGCCTTGGTGATCAATGGAACACGCTATGGACCCGGTGAATCTTTTCCAGTTTTGAGGCCCAATGATCAGGTCGAAATGGAGGTATTGGTCTCCAACAAACAAGCCGGACACAACTTGCCCGCTGGGACCAATGATTCCAATGAGTGGTGGCTGGCGGTAGAGGCAAAAGATGAATCTGGGGCCGCCGTGCTTGTGTCTGGTGCGCTTCAGGAGCGAGGAGAAGTAGATTCTCTCGCCCATCAATTTCATGCGATTCTGATTGACAAAGCGGGAAATCTGATCAACAAACGAAATGTCCATCAATGGTATGCGACCGTCCTGAATACCAGCATCCCGTCCGGAATGACTCACCTGGTTCGATATCGTTGGGAAGTGCCCGCAGGTGCCAGCATTCATTCGATTGAGGTCCACTTGAACCAGCGAAAATTCAAGCAAAGCTACCACCGATTTACCTTTGCAGACTCTCTTCTTCGGGATTCATCCTGGACCTTGCCGGACTTGCCGATCCTTCAGGTGGCCGGGGTGAGACGTGCTGCCAATGAACCAGATGATCAAAAAACGCCCCTTTGGCGGCGTTGGAATGACTATGGGGTCGCCCTCATGCAGGAAGAGAATTATGCGCTGGCCATGGATGCCTTTGAACAGGTGGCTACCTGGCCGGATCAAACCCTCCGGGGCCAACTCAATCAGGCTCGGGTACAAATCGAAGAAGGCAACCTTGGCGTAGCAAGAACCACCTTGGAAGCCTGCCTAGTGGAATCCCCACTTCAACTGCAAGCTCGTTACTTCTTGGGGCAGGTCTTGTTTGAGTTGGGGGAATTTGAGGCGGCAGAGGCCCATTGGACAGAAGTGGAAACCGCCTATCCGACGGACCTCATGCTGATGGAACAATTCGCCCAATTGCATCTACAAGCGGGAAAGTATGACCTGGCAGCCACCTATGCCGAGCGAGCCCTCCAAATTGATCCAGAATATGTGCCCGCCTTGTATGCAAGAATGCTGATCGCGGGAGCCAAAGGAGACCAAGCAGGCGTGAAATCATGGACAGCGGCCTACGAGCGCCACAAACCTGCCGAAGCTGAGCAGGTAGCCGTGGCTGCTTTTCGCCAAGCATATCCCCACATTCAGCGAGAAACCCAGCGCCCGCATTGGCATCAGCTTCGCCCCAAAAAAATGCCCTGAGCCGTAGAAGCTCAGGGCAACCTTACCAAATAACAAAATGAATTTCGGTAGCTATTGGACTTCCAGTTTCACAATGGACTGGGCGCCATTCTCTACAATGCGAGCGATGTAGATCCCCGCATTCAATTCTTGCACACTGATTTTGCCGTTGCTCATCAGGTGCTGGTTGATCACTTCTCTTCCGCTCAAATCAAAAATGCGAATCTCTTTAGGGAGTCCTTGAGGCGTTTCCACGTAGAAGTGGCCCGCTACGATGGGGTTCGGGAATGCCTTCAATCCCTGGATAGGAGGAGCAGAAACTGCCGTCGCAGCGCCATCTACCACTTCGATGAAGATGTTCCAGAACGTCTCTTCGTCTGGATCATAAAATACCCGAGCTTGGATGATGGCAAATCCGCCTGGGAAGTCTGCAGTCAAGGCAGCATCGGCAGGAATCGTGAAATCATAGTCGATGCTCCCGTCCAAGGTGCCAGTCGTATCATCGGCGATGATCCACGCGTTGGAGTAATCCGTTCCGGTCCAGGTATCATTGAAAATATCATAGGTGATCCGGACCGTCTGGGCATTGCCAAAGTTCCCATAGGAGCCCTGAATGTTGTAGGTGCTGTCCAACATCAGTGCTTGGGGAAAGTTGTCCCCGGCCATCATGCTGGTGCTATCAGCGAAAGACGTGATTTGGATCGGGCCAAGCGTGGACTGAGCCATGACAGTGGAGCCCATGAACAGCAAAACCAATGCTGCGAGTAGCTGTGATAAGTAAGAATGTTTCATAAAAGCGTGAATTGAGGTTGATAGTCGATTGAAATCCAAGTTTCATAATGTTCTGCTAACCTCCAGATGATCTGCCTAGACAAAACTAGACGACCTGAACGAGAAACTCGACAGGTCTATATCATTTTTTTGTCATGTATAGTTTTTGTCTAGGCAGATCATCTGGAGGTTAGCAGAACATTATGAAACTTGGATTTCAATCGACTATCAACCTCAATT
>JBCCCJ010000070.1:0-10399 GCA_039033615.1 Bacteroidota bacterium | reverse complement strand
GTTCGGAAGCACGGGCTGGTGTTCCTAAACGAAATTGGCTTAGACCCTGGTATCGATCATATGAGTGCCATGGAGGTCATAGATCGTATTCGGGCAAAAGGAGGTAAAATGTTGCTTTTTGAATCCTTTACCGGAGGATTAGTAGCTCCCGAAAGCGACACCAATCTTTGGAATTACAAATTCACCTGGAATCCCCGCAATGTGGTGCTGGCTGGACAGGGCACCGTCAAATTCATTCAGGAAGGCCGATATAAATATTACCCCTACCATCGTCTCTTTCCCAGAACGGAGATGATCTACCTTCCGGACTATGGCTACTTCGAAGGTTATGCCAATCGGGACTCGTTGAAATACCTCCACGTGTATGGGTTGGAGGACATTCGAACCCTCTACCGAGGAACCTTGCGCCGTCCAGGTTTCTGCAAAGCCTGGAACATTTTTGTCCAGTTGGGGGCCACCGACGACACTTATGAGCTGGAAGGCGTGAGGGGAATGACCCATCGTCAATTCCTCAATTCCTTTTTGTCCTACGATCCTCATAATTCCATCGAACTCAAATTGGCCCATTACCTCAAATTGGACCTAGCAGGCGCCGAGATGTTCAAGCTGAAATGGTTGGGGCTATTCTCGGATGAATTGGTGGGGCTGGAAAAAGGAACCCCTGCGCAAATTCTGGAACACATCCTGAAAAAGTCCTGGACCATTCAACCCGATGACAAGGACATGATTGTGATGTGGCACAAATTTGATTTTCTCGATCAAGGCAAGCCCCGTCAAGTAGAATCCTACATGGTGCGGAAGGGACGAAATGCCACCCACACGGCCATGTCAGAAACGGTGGGGCTTCCGCTGGGGATTGCGGCAAAAATGGTGCTGATGGGCAAAATTTCGGAAACAGGCGTCCACATTCCGGTGAAGCCAGGGATCTATCACCCCATTCTCAATGAGTTAGCAACCGTCGGGATGGAATTTGTAGAGCGGGAAATGGAGTTAGACCTCGCGAAATAGGCGGAGACTACGGGTTGAATTTGGGCAATTGCGCAGCAGTGTGTATGTTAAGATACGACACACTGCTCCCTCCTTCATTCTCCCATCTTCACTTTATATTCTCGATGAAACAACTGACTACCTTCTTGTTGGCAGGACTGCTATGTGCTGCCATGCCTGCTCATGCACAACTTCAGGTGACCGATAGCTTGGGCCTGACTCAAATGCTGACCCAATTGTTTGGTCCTGGGGTTCAGTTTGGTAACCTGCAAACGACCTGCGACACCGCTGCGATGGGCTATTTTGACGGCACCAATTCCAGTATTGGCCTGCAAGAAGGGATTCTGCTTTCTACCGGAAAGGCCACGGATGCCGAAAATCAGGCGAATGCGTTGGCAACTCATGCTTTTGGTAGCCCGGGAAATGCTGATCTGGAAGCCCAACTCCCACCGGGCTCCATGACCAATGATGCTTGTGTCCTCGAGTTTGACATTTCGGCAGTGTGTGATACCATTGTGATCCGTTATGTCTTTGCCTCGGAGGAATACCCGACCTTTGTGGGTTCTTTTAATGATGCTTTTGCCTTTTTCATCGAAGGACCAGGCTACCTTGGGATGGAAAACATCGCGATGGTACCAGGGACCACGTTGCCAGTAGCGATCAACAACATCAACGCTTCCACCAATCCCCAATACTACGTTGACAACCTCAATGATTCCACCGTTGCCTTCAATGCTTTCACTGTCCCTTTGACCGCCTATGCAGTGGTAGTGCCAGATTCCACCTATCACATGACCTTGGTAGTGGCTGATGTACTGGATCAGGTATTTGATACCGGAATTTTCCTCCAGCGGGAAGGGGTGTGTGCCAATCCTCGCCTGGTAGATGTGACGCCAGTAGATGGAAACCAGGCCTTGATCGCAGAAGATGGAGCGAGTAGCTTTCGGATTCGCCATGCGTTGCCGGCTCCTGCCGATACCTATGTCCACCTGAGCTACGAAGGAACGGCAACTCCCGGCGTAGATTATGTAGCCTTGCCCGATAGTTTCCTCCTCAGCGCGGGGAGCATTGATCTGGAAGTGCCGATTCAGTTGTTGTCGGACTGTGAAGTGGAAGGAGAAGAAACGCTGCGAATCATTTATGAAAATCCCGCCTTTGCCTGTGCAGGCCAGGCGTATGCCGATACCTTTGAGTTACGGATCGAGGATCTGCCCGCTCCATTGCCCATTGACTTGGGAGCAGACACGATTCTTTGTTCTGGAGAGACCTTGAATATGGGGGTAACGGTAGAGCCTGAATTGACCTACCTCTGGACCGAGGGTACTGTCATGGAACCCAATGCGCCTGCCACCTCTGCCACGTTGATCAATGACAGCAGCGGGCAGGTGGTGTATCAAACCTTTGTATTGACTGCTTCCGATGCGCTGGGTTGTACCGTTACAGATAGTTTGCTGGTGGGCGTAAGTCCGGGAATTGACTTCACCTTGCTACAGGTGCCGGATTCTGCTTGCTTGGATGAAGGCCTCACCGTAGAACTACAAGCCATCCATGCCGATCAATTGAGTTGGACCTTGGGCGACGGTACGACGCTTCAGCAACCCAGTTTTACCCACATCTATCAGTTTGTGGGAACCTATGAGGTGAGCCTGAATCTCAGCAATGCAGGCTGTGAGCGTACCGAAACCTTCCATGTGGTGGTAGAGGAATGCGAAAAGTCGACCGGTTTGGCAGAACTGTTAGCAGCGGACTTCCTTCAGGTATATCCCAACCCTGCCTCAGATTTGGTACAATTCCGGCTGAAAGAAGGCGTGCAAGGCAAGCTGCTGCTGCTAGATGCGACCGGTAGGACCGTTTGGCAACAAAGCCAGGTATCGGGAGAACTCTCGCTTTCTTTGCAAGACTTCGCCAGAGGCGTCTATACCGTCCAACTTCGAGCCGATGACAAGCAGCGCAGCTATTTGTTACAAGTGAATTAGTTGCTTGGGAAACTAGGAAATTAGTTGATTGGTGAACTGGTGAACTGGTGAACTGGTGAATTAGGAAACCAGCCAACTAATGCACCAATACCTAGGAAACCAGTCAACCAATTCCCTAACCAACCAATAAACGAAAAAAACTACCTCTCGCTTCTTCTCGCAAGGAGCGGGAGGTTTCGTTTTCACGCGATTCGCATCGGCTAATTTTGTACCTTTCGGTCAGAGATTAGGGAACTAGGGAATTGGTTTATTAGGAAACCAGTCAACTAATCCGCCAATTCCCCAACCCCCAGTTAACCAATGTCCTATGTCCAATCGTCGTACCTTCCTCAAACAACTCGGTAGTGGTTCTCTGGCGGCAGGGGCTGCCTTGAGTTTCCCTTCCATTTGGCTGCCCAAAAAGAAAGAAAAACTAGGCGTTGCCCTCGTAGGCTTGGGCTATTACAGCACCGATGTATTGGCTCCGGCCTTGCAATTGGCGCAGCATTGTGAACTGAAAGGCATTGTAACCGGATCGCCGCATAAGATTCCCATTTGGCAGGAGAAATATGGCATCCAGGATCGCAACGTGTACAATTACGAAACGATGAGTGAGGTGGCCAACAATGAAGAGATTGACGTGGTGTACATCGTCTTGCCCCCAGCCTTGCACCGAACATACAGCGTGATCGCAGCCGAAGCAGGTAAAGAGGTCTGGTGTGAAAAACCCATGGCTCCGACGGTGGCGGATTGTCAGGCGATGATTGATGCGGCCAAAGCGAACAAAGTCTCCCTGAGCATTGGCTATCGCCTCCACCATGAACCCAATACGCAAACGGTGATGCGCTACGCCAAGGAACAACCCTTTGGGAAAATCCAGAAGGTCCACGCAGAGGCAGCCTATTTCGATGGGCGCTCCAACCACTGGAAACAGAACAAGGAACTCGGTGGCGGATCCATGTATGACATGGGCGTCTATCCCCTCAATGCCATTCGATATGCGACCGGAGAGGAGCCCATCGCGGTTCGGTCAGCCAAGCACAGCACCAAACGTCCGGAGATCTATACCGAAGTGGACGAAACCACCCATTTTGAACTGGAGTTTGCCAGTGGGGCAGAAGCCAGTGGCATCACCAGTTTTGGGATGCGCTTGAACGAACTGCGGGTGGACTGCGCGGAAGGCTGGTATGAACTGGTCCCTTTTCAGGGGTACAGCGGAGTGAAAGGCCGTACCAGTGATGGCACCTTGCTCAACCAGACCATCCCCAATCAGCAAACCAAGCAAATGGATGATGATGCCCTGCGGATCAAGGCAGGCAAAACCGCTTTGGTACCGGGAGAAGAAGGCTTGCTGGACATTCGGGTGGTAGAAGCGATCTATGCATCCGCAGCCAAAGGGGGGCGGGTGGAGTTGTAAATGGGGGCTCAGTCTGCGCCTAGCCATTCCTCCAACCAACCTTGTCGAGCAGCATACACCACCAGACCCGCAGTGTTTCTGGCTCCGGTTTTTTCCAGGAGGCGATTGCGGTAGCCTTCGATGGTGCGGGGGCTGAGGTGAATGCGATCTGCAATTTCGGCAGTGGTGAGTTCCCGACAAATCAACTCCAGGACCTCTTGTTCCCGCTCGGTCAGGCTCTCCTGAACCTGGAAGCGAGGCACCAATTGCTGTTTTTGTACCAAACGAGAAAGCATCGCCTTGGAAACCCGGTCGTTGAAATAAAAGCCCGTGTGTTGGACCGCTTGAAGGGCGATGGTCAATTCTTCGAATTCCGCGTCTTTGAGCAGGTAGCCATTGGCCCCCAACTCCATCAGGTGAGAGAGAAAGGCATCGTCCTGGTGCATGGAAATCACCAGCACCTTGAGTTCCGGCGCTTGTTGTTTCAACAAAGGGAGGGTCGCCAAACCATCCAGAACGGGCATTTCCAAATCAAGGAGCACCAAATCTACCCGATGCTGCGGCAGTTGATCCAACAACTCCTGTCCGTTGCTGGCTTGTAACACCACCTGGGTGTCAGGGATGTCTGCCAGCAAAGAAGCCATGCCGCGCCGAAAAAGTGCATGATCGTCAACCAGAGCAATATTCACAATAACAGTAGTTAATCGGTGGGGGAAAGAAAGGGGACAGACAGTTCCAACTGAGTTCCCTGGCCGGGTTGGCTGGTCAATTGCCACTTGCCGCCTAGGGTGAGGATGCGACTTTGAATGTTTTTGAGGCCGAGGCCCGCAGCGTTGTGTTGCGCCTCCGGTAGTGAGAATCCTACGCCATCATCTGTCAGGTGCAAATAGGTTTCGGTAGGTCTCCTCTCCAGTTGAAGGCGAATGTGTTTCGCTTGGGCATGTTTCAGGGCATTGTTCAGCATTTCCTGCACCACTCGGTAGAGGCCTAGTTCCTGATCGAGGGGAATGCGACGCTCCGGCCCCTGTTGTTGAAAGCTCAGTACCGGACCATCTTCGATCTGGCTGCCTTCAAACAGGGCGCTGAGCGCTGCGGCCAAACCAAACCGCTCCAGGGTAGGAGGGAGGAGGGCATGAGAAATGCGCCGCACGTTTTGGATGCTATCGGTGAGCAGGGCAGAAGTCTCCGACAAAACAGGGGTGAGTTGCTCGACATCCTGGCTCTTTCGCTTGGCCTGACTGACCTTCATCTTGACCGTAGAAAGCATGGCCCCAATCTCATCATGCAAATCCCGGGCGATGCGCTGCCGCTCCATCTCTTGACTCTGAATGGAGGCTGTGAGCAATTGCCGTTGGTATTCCGCTTCCTGGGCTTGCATGAGGCGTTGTTGTCGAAGGAGGCGAAGCTGATACACCACCACGAAGAAAATGATGAATCCTACCAATCCGAACATGATCAGGGTGCTGACCAGGAAGATTTCGACGACGGGAGGGGATCCTTGCATAGGAGGGCGATGGAATACAACAGATACATGAGGAGGTTCATCAAGCTATACAGGGACCAAACCGAACGGAAGATTTGCAGTTCTCCTTCAGATTCCCAACTGTCGCCCAGGATGGCACTGGAATAGATGAACAGCAACAAGTTAGCAGAAAAATACAGCAAAAGGGTGATGGCGATCCAAAAAGGAAAACTCTTCCCCAGGGCCTCCACTTGTAGATGTTGCAGGGTAAATCGAAAAAACCATAACGCCAGGAGAATCATTAGGATGGCTTCGATGGTGCGGATGAGGGAATTGACTTCCATGGGGCCTTGAAAGAAAAGCAGACTGATCCCCGTGAGCAAGGAATAGCCCAGCATGATTCCCTGATACAAGCGCCTAGGCATCAAGGTGGGAACCGCCGCCTGCATCACCGCCAGCAATAGCAGACCTTCCCCCAAGGTGTAGAGGTGGAAGAAGGGAAGATTATTCGCCAGCCAACCCATTCTGTAAAAGAGGACCGAACAGATTTCCGTACCCATGCCCAACAGAATCAACCCCCATAGCCAGCGTTGTGCCTTGCTGAGGTGCCTGATCCTGAGAAGACCAATCAAGAAGGGAAGGAGAAGGAAATACCTGATATAAGTCTTTCCTTCTACCATGAACCATTGGAGAAATTCCTGCATCAACCGAGTGAATGAGTTCCGTTAGACCATGTTTGGGATAGAAAATTTGCTAAAGAAATTTCCTGATTTGAGGTTTCCTGCAACCGGGATCTTCGTCTGACAACCACTTTTGACGAGGAATCCCGAGAGTCGGGATTTTGAGGAGAAAGTGGGCAGTTCAGGTTCTCGAAGCAGAGAATTTTCGAGAAAATTAGCGTTCCAAACATGGGCTAAGTAAGGGCAATCTTTTTCCATCATCTCTTCCCCAAACGATCCATTTTGAGTTGGATGGTGGCTCGGTCGGCCTCTGTTTTTGCCAAGCCAAGGGCGGTTGTTAAGGCTTCCTTGGCGGCTTCCTGATTGGTTGCTTGATGTAAATCGGCCAGCAAGCAGTGGTACCAATGCCAGGTTTCGAGTGAAAGGGCCTTGGCTTGTCGTAAGGCTTCTGCCGCGCCACGGACCCGAAAAACTGCATAGGTTCGATTCAGGGCGGCCATGGGGGAATATTCCACCTGGAGCAGGTAGTTGTACAACTGCAGAATCTGCTCCCACTTCGTAGGGTGATCCTTGCCTTTCGTATGCCAAAAAGCAATCGCTGCTTCGAGATGATATTTGCTGAGTTGCTCCCCCCGTGCGGCCTGATTTAAGAATCGTTCGCCTTGTTGAATGAGGGCTCGATCCCATAGGCGTTGATCTTGTTCTTCATAGAGAACCCATTGCCCCTGTTGGATGCGGGAATCGAGCCGAGAGGCATGAAAACACATCAAGGCCAGCAAGGCGTCCACCTCCGGGACATGAGTCGATGGTTGCATGGTCAGCAAGACGCCCAGGTGCATGGCCTCCAAGCAAAGGTCTTTTTGGAGCAATTGATTGGAAAAAGTCGCGGCATAGCCCTCGTTGAACAGCAGATAAATGATGCGCAGCACGCTGCCGAGCCGATGGCTGAGTTCTAGGTCCGGTGGCAGTTCCAATTGGATGTTGGCTTCCCGCAATTGGGTCTTGGCCCGATACAGGCGCTTGTTGATGGAACTTTTGTTAGTCAAAAAAGCTTCCGCGATCTCCCCAATCCCAAAACCAGCCAAACTTCTCAACGCCAAAGCGATCTGAGATTCTTGCGGCAGGGAAGGATGGCAAACGGCGAACAACATGCGCAACTGGCTGTCCTGGATGTGGTCTTCGCTCAGGTTGAGGTCCAATTGACTCGGCTGAGAAGCGGTATGAAACCACTCCGGTTGTACTTTTTCCCGAAAGGTAGTGTCGCGCCTCAATAGGTCCCGGACCTTGTTTTTGGCCACGGTATAGAGCCAGGCCGTTGGATTGTCCGGAATGCCCTTCTTGCCCCAGGTTTCCATCGCCAAGAGAAAGGTATCGCTGACCACATCTTCTGCCATCTGCAGCTGGGCCAAACCAAATGCCCGCCCGAGCACAGCAGTGAGTTTGCCGGACTCGGTGCGGAACAGTTGTGTTAATAGTGCGTGTTCGGGTTGGCTCATGCGCCAAATTGACGAAGGTGATGGTCGATGTGCTTGTAGGCGGCGATGCCTACTTCTTCCATGGTCATTTTGCCAAAGAAGGGATGCACAAAGGTAGCATACTGCTGGGAATTTAGCTCACCATATCGGTCAATGAGGGCTTGCCATTGGGTGACTTCCGCTTCGGGATCTCCTTCCCCCTGAATGATGAGGTCAGGATGGGTAGGCTGGTTCTTGGCCAGAGGCTTCTCATTTTTGAGCATGGATCGCTTGACCATACCACCAAAGATTCTGCCGATAAAGGTGCGGGGATACGCCCGATCCTGGAGCAGGAGCTCTTCGTTTTTGATACAGTGCCGCAGCATCTGGGAAAGCGACATCTTGCCCCACTCAGGAGCAGATTGGTCAGAGAGGGATTGCACGCGCAACATCAAGCTGCGACGGATATTGGGATCTAATGTGGTGTTCATTGGAAATGAATTGGTTGACTGGGGAATTGGGGAATTGGGGAATTGGGGAATTGGGGGAATAGGAAATTGGGAGGGACTACCGGAACAGCAAGCAATGGGAGGAATTATCTGATTCATCCACTGGGGAGGAAGGCGATCATCTCGATCCCTTACTGCTGCACATCTGGTCTCCTTTTATTGGGAAATCAATCGTCGGTCAGGCTCACATCCAGGCTCATGATGTTGCGGACTTCTACGTTCCCCCCTTCTACCAAAATGGGGCAAGCGTGGGCAATTTTCATGGCATCTTCGAGGGAATCGGCTTTCAAAACGAGGTAGCCCCCGACGATTTCCTTCACTTCTGTATAAGGCCCATCGGTGATGAGACCGTCTTGCTGAATGGTTTTTCCCTCATAGCCGAGCTGATTGGTGCTGACAAACTTGCCCTGACCAGCGACTTCTCCGATCCAGTTCTGCCACCGCTGAATGCTCGCCTGGATATCGCTGGGGGTAGGTACTTGCTCCGGGTTGGGAACGTGGCGGAAGATCATCATGAATTCGTTCATTGGGATGTTGATTAAGGTGATTTTCCCCCATGACGAACGGGTTGGCCAAAATAGGACAAGGAAAGCGAACTTTTTTTCAAAAAAGTCTCATATTTCCCGTAACTCCCTGTTAATGAATGAGTACCTTTTTTTCTATGCGTTGATGTTGGGACTGTAGGCGAATGAGGTAGGAGCCTGAACTCAAGCCTTGGACGGGTACACTCAACTGGCCTTGGGGAGGCGCCGTCGGTTGGTGCATGTCCCGAATGATTTTCCCATCCATTTGGAGGATCGTCAAACGAAGCCCTCCTTTTTTGACCCCCCGGAAGGCAATCTGAATCTGCTCAGAAGTAGGATTGGGAAATACCTCCATGGTCAAAGACAGAGGAGCGTGGTAGGCCAAGTGTTCAACCGTATTGCTGTAGGAGAGGGTCCCATTCGACTTTAGCTGACGAATGCGGTACCAGCTTTCTGTTCCCTCCTCAGAAGTCGTTGCGCGGTCTCTGAAACGGAAAGGGGCTCCCGGAGATCGTTCGTGGGGGAACTTTTGCCCAATGATGGTCCAATCTTCTTCCGCATCCTTTCGTTGGACATCAAAACGATCCGTCCCTTCTGTCTGAGAAGGCTCCCAAAGCAGCGAAACCTCCGGTCCATCTGCTTGCAACTGGAGTTGGAGATCCCCCACGGCCAAAATGCCCGGTTCGTAACGAATGACGGAATTGGCGAGGTTGCTGATCGCTCCCCCGTCGTCCACGGTGATCTCAATGATTCGGCTGGAGAAATCTGGGGAACCCGTGGAATTGTCATAGGTGATGGAGGCCAAGATCTGAATGTAGGTCTCCAGCGGCGCAGAACCCAAGAAAGTCAGGCTGTGCCCATCTGTGGCCGGAATCACTTGAAGCCCAAGGTCTGCCAATTGAGCAGAATCGAGGACGATATCGAGGCTTTCATCGCCTTCGTTGATGGGATTGGTGAGCGTGACCGTCATTTGCTCCAGGTCGCTATCATCCAAATCCTGAATGTCTGTCTGGGTCGAATCCGTGATGGAAATGGGAGGTGAACCGACCAAATACGTTACGAGGTAGTCATTGCCCCAATCGTTTCCATTCAAATCCAGGCTAGGTGGAGCGGAACAAATCGGGAGATACAAATTGTGTATGATGGCCCCTGATTTGCCAGCGGTCGCGCCATGGTTGGTGTTGTGATAGGGATTGGAAGCCCCGTCCGTAGAGACAAATAGGCCCGCATCTCCGCCGTCCGTAATGGTGTGGATGTCCGTGGGGAGCGGATCCGGAGAATTGATGAGTCCGCCGCCACCGCCGCCGCCAGGACCGTGTTGTTGAGAAGTCAAGAGACTGGCACCGTCTCCCCCGGAGACATCCAGGGTCAAGTCGCTGGGCTGGGCGATGCTGTCCACATCCAAGAGGATCGATCCGCCGCCGCCGCCCCC
>JBCCCJ010000069.1:0-10401 GCA_039033615.1 Bacteroidota bacterium | reverse complement strand
GATCTGCTATTTGGTAGGCTACAAGACCCTCGTGATGCTGCTCGTTGTCGGTATCGTCTATGTGATCTGTTGTTCATCGCCTTTTGTACGCTTTTAGCTAATGGGGAGGATTTTGTAGATATGGAAGAGTTTGCCCGTCAGCGGGCTGATTGGCTTAAGCAGCATATTGATCTTTCGGCTGGTATTCCTTCTCACGACACCTTCAATCGGGTTTTTGGGATGCTCTCTGTTGAAGGGATGCGGGAGTGTCTGGCTGCTGATGGTCGTCGCCTCCTAGAGCATTTGGATCAAAAACAGATATGTCTTGATGGCAAAAAACTGCGGGGTTCTTCTCCCAAAAGTAAGGGAAATCAGGGATTGTACTTGCTCAATGCCTGGGTAGCGGAGAATCGCTTGTGTGTTGGGCAGGAGCGAGTATTGGATAAAAGCAATGAAATCACCGCGATTCCTAAGGTGTTGGATCAACTGGAAATCCAAGGTAGTGTAGTCAGTATTGATGCGATGGGGTGTCAGGTAGAGATTGCCGAACAAATTATATCGAAGGGGGCCGATTACTTCCTTGCCGTAAAGGGGAATCAGCCTGGGTTAGCTGAGGAAATCGAAGATGCTTTTCGCTTCGAGGCAAGATCAGCAGAGTGGTTTGCAGAGGAGTGGCAAAGAGATCACGGCAGAAGAGAAAAAAGACGAACTCACTGCCTGGATGCTTCGGCTTATCTAAGTGAAGAGCAACTCACCCGCTGGCCCCACCTAAAGTCCATCGTTCGAGTACAGAGCTTGCGAGAACTGACCGGGAAAGACAAAGAGCAGACCGAAAGGTACTATATCAGCTCGGAGACCGCCGAGGCCAAATATTTCAATTACCTGGCCAGAGGACACTGGGGCATTGAAAATCACCTACATTGGCACCTCGATGTTACCTTCAAAGAGGATCAGGCAAGAGTCAGAACAGCCAATGCACCCCAAAATCTTTCGGCGATGAGAAAAATTGCCTTGCAGAGATTGCAGGCCCCGAAAGATAAAAAGAGCCTCAAGAAAAGAAGATTTGCCGCTTCACTCAATAAAGATTACTTAATGGATATTTTGAAAAGCTGATGCAATTGCCCTACCTCCCAATATGCCGACTTGAATTATTCCCAAAACTTATCTAAGTTGATAGAGAAGGCTAATACTTTTACCGCTCTACTACTTGTCTCATGAATAGCCCCAAACCTACATCAGTTGAATGGCAGGCACTTCGCCAGGGAAGTAGACCTGGGTTCTCTACGCTGTTTTTTCAATATAGTGATGAACTGCTACGCTATGGATATCGGATTCATCCTGATCGTGAGCTATTGAAAGATTGTATCCAAGAACTCTTTCTTTCCATTTGGCAAAGAAGAGACCATTTGCCCGAATTGGTCAACGAGCACGCGTACCTACTGCAAGCTTTTAGGCGTCTGCTGTTGCGGCGAATCAAGCAAGATGAGCAGAATCGCTTCGAACGAGATTCGCTGAAAGTTACCTTCGAGTTACCCAAAGAAGAATGGGCGAATTTGCCAGAGAGTCAGCAGCACCTTAAGTCATTTATCGCCGCTACAATTGATAACCTACCTCGATGCCAGCGGGAGATTGTCTATCTCAAGTATTATGAAGGGTTTACCTATGATGAAATTTGTGAAATCATGGGCATTAAGCCACAGGCCGCATGGAACTTGGTTTCACGAGCTGTAACCCGCTTACGACTCCTCATTTCAGATCGAAGGGTGTTTCAATAGACACTTATCTTTCATTTCTTGGGGGTAGGTCAGATCTCACCAGAAAAAGCAGATCCCAGTAGGTGGCAGTCGCGATGCGCCTGCTTTTTTCTGGAGGGTATCTGTTTCTACCAAGCTGCGAATCGCTTTGCGCTTCGTTTTTTTGAGCGTTGGTTCGGGATACCTCGGCAAGTTCAGGACAGGCGCTCACCACAAGTCCTTGTCCATAGACCATCGCAGCCCGTAGGGATGCGCACCTTGGTAGCAAATCGAAGATGGAAGATTTGCTAGCAGGCGTAGTAGCGACTGCCACATATGCTAACATCACCAGTGAATTGGTGCCATCTAACGTACCTCTCATTTTTTTTGCCTCTCGATGAGTAGGAATGCCAAGTAGCCTGCACCTGTATATAGGACTATGCAAATTTACTTGCTTACCTCCAACGAAAAGGCATGAACGTAGAAACATATCAGCATTTCCGGGTAGAAGATTTCGCTGCTGATGCGCATTTCAGTAGGTGGGTCCACTTTCAACATCCTGATGACGATGAGTTTTGGAATCGGGTTGTAGAAACCTATCCGAAGCAGGCTTTCGCCATTAGAGAGGCGAAGGAGATCATCTTATTGGCCCGACACTCTTATGGAGAAGAAGCCCTGACACCCACAGAAAAGGAAGTCATGTTGGGCTCAATGACTGAGCGTATGCAGCCTGAAGAAGCCCTGGCTATATCTACTCCTCGCAGCATACAGATGCCTATGTGGGGCTGGGCTGCGGTCATAGGGCTGTTACTCCTTGGGACTGTTTCCCTCTATGTTGGACTGTTTCCTGAAAAAGATCAGGTATACGAAACCTCATTTGGAGAAAATCTGACCATCGATTTGCCAGACGGATCCATTGTGAGGCTGAATGCCAATTCCCGTATTACATTTCCTGAAAATTGGCAGAATGGAGAAGATCGGCACGTTTTTCTGATAGGGGAGGGCTACTTCGAAGTGCAGAAAGATCTTGCCTGTATGGCGAAATTTTCTGTACACACAGATGATCTGGTAGTAGAAGTGCTGGGTACCCGATTCAATGTCAATAGTCGGAAGGAGAATACTCAGGTTGTGTTGAACGAAGGCCGAATTGATTTGCTGCTCCTAAAAGCGGAGCAACAGCGCATCCAATTGAGTCCGGGAGATATGATCAACTATAAGTCCCAAGGTCAAAAATGGGAGCAAGTAAAGGTCGATCCAGAATTGCATACTTCCTGGAAAGAAGGAGTTCAGCTTTTTCGTGAAACCTCTCTCAAGGAGATTATCGTCAAAATGGAAGAGATCTATGGGGTTTCTATTCGCTTGAACGATCAAACGCTTTCTACCCGAAAGATGACGATTGGCATTCCGGTGGAAGACCTGGGAATAGCCCTGCAAACCATAGAAAGCGTATTGGGGCTGGATATCCGGCTACATACGGACAACGAATATGTCATCTACTAAAAAAGACTGGGGTCAAAATTGCCGTTTTGCCCCAGCCTAAATGATCATAAATCATCATTTCTAACACTACAAAATTATGAGATTTAACCTACTACTCAAAACATGGGTAATCTTGGGATTCCTTTTTGTAGGAATTGCCCCTTCCGACCTCCGGGCGGAAATCCCCCCGCCTCTCGATTTTCTATCGGATGAACAGCAACGAACCCTGGTAGAAGCACTCGATGAATTAAGTGAAGCCTATGAGGTCATTTTCTCTTTTGATTTTGACCTCATCGGTAGCATAACCGTTGATTTTGAGATCAAATCTGAAGAAAATCTGGAGGTCGCTATCAACAGATTGCTGATCAACACGGGTTTGCAGTACAAATTCTTGGGGAGTAAATACTACGTGATTTACCAAGATAATCGAAATGGGAACCGAAACCTGAAAAAGCTGCAGCGCAAATTTCGCCAGATTCAGAAAATCGAACAGAAGGGCGAAATAGACGTTCAGTTTGCGGTACAAAGTGGTAAGAAGCGGATGGTAGCTCTGAAACATGCAATTGATCGCGTGCAGGTAGCGGAACAGCAGATCACGGGAACCGTTAAGAATAGCGAAGGAGTGGCCCTAGTAGGAGCTTCCATTCGTGCAAAAGGGACCAATGTAGGCGCGCTGACTGATGGAGACGGACGTTTTCAAATAACGCTGCCTGATGAGGAGACAGAGGTTGTGATTTCTTATATCGGCTACCGGACACAGAGGGTCACCATAAACGGACGTACCAACTTGGAGATCATCCTGATTAGTGCAGACCAGGCACTGGATGAGGTAGTCATTACCGCCTTGGGGATCAAAAAAGAAGCCAAGAAGCTGGGATATTCCACGACTTCCATTGATTCCGATGAGTTGACCATTAACCGGACTCCGAACTTTATGAATGCGGTACAGGGAAAAGTAGCTGGGGTAAATATCTCAGGATTGGGAACTGGTCCTGGCGGCACCTCTAAGATCAGAATTCGCGGACAATCTTCGATCTCCGACCAGAACAATCCATTGATTGTGATCAATGGGGTGCCCATCGACAATACCAACTTTGGTACCAATCCCCGAAATGCAGGAGCTGACGGCGCCTTGGGTACCAATGGCGGTGGAGTAACCTCTGATGGAGGAGATGGACTCCAGAGTATCAATGCAGACGATGTTGAGGACATTACCATCCTGAAGGGCGCTGCTGCCGCAGCGCTTTATGGCTCACGGGCAAAGGATGGGGTGATCATGATTACCACAAAAACCCGAGGAGATGGTCAGGGAATAGGCGTCTCCTATAACCTGAACTATACCAATAGCACGCCTTTGGATTTTACGGATTATCAATATGAGTACGGGCAGGGAGAAAATGGAGTCCGCCCTACTGCCCCTAATCCAACTTCTGGACAGTGGTCCTTTGGGGAGCGGTTTGAGCCCGGCATGACCCAGGTCTTGTTTGATGGAATTACGGTGCCTTATGAACCTGTTTTTGACCGGGTACGCAACTTCTATCGCAACGGTCAGAACCTGACCAATACCATTGGACTCTCCGCCGGTGGGGAAAAGGGAGGGTTTAACCTGTCGATGTCTAGCTTGAACAGTCAGGGGATTACGCCAAACAATGAGTACACCAGACGTACCATCAATTTGGGTTTTGGCTATGACCTGACTCCGAAGCTCAGTTTCACTGGCACAATCAACTACTCCAACGAATTCAACGAGAACCCGCCTAACGTAGCACAACAGGACAATACCATACCGGTATCGCTCTACAATATGTCCAACTCGATGCCACTGGATCTGCTAGAAGCCAATAAGTTCAATGCCGATGGAAACGAATTTGTGTATTCCCGTTTCCGCAACCGGACCAATCCTTACTGGGTATTGTCGGAGCAGTTCAATCGCATTCGTCGCGACCGGATATTTGGCAATATCGCCGTTAAGTATGACATCCTGCCCTGGTTGTTTGTGCAAGGCCGAATAGGACAAGACTTTTGGTCTCGTGATCAGGAATTTAACGGACAACCAACTGGCAAGGCTTCGTTGGGGCCAGCTCCTGCTGGATTTGTCAATGGCCAGTTTACCCAAGAGTCCCGTCGATTTCGAGAAACCAACCTGGACTTTCTCATTTCTGCGTCTCAGCAGTTTGGGGACTTTGGGCTGGATGTAACAGTGGGTGGGAACCAAATGCAGCGTCGCGCTGACAGAAACCGCGTATTTGTTCGGGACTTTGTTGTCAGTGGCTTGTACACGGTACAAAACGGGCGGGTAAAAGACCCCACCTATGCCCTGAGCGAAAGAGCGGTGAATTCTTTGTATGGTTCTGCCGAATTTTCATACAAAGGCATGCTATACCTCAATGGTACGGTTCGAAATGACTGGTTTTCTACCCTTTCTCCCGAAAACCGAAGCATCCTATATCCTTCTGTGTCTGCGAGTTATGTATTCTCCGAATCGTTTAAAGAACTCCCGGACTGGCTTAGTTTCGGTAAATTCCGGGTTGCCTATGCCGAAGTAGGGAGTGATACAGATGTCGCGCCTTATTCCGATGCATTGTTTTACAACATCAACGCCAACCTCTTCAACGATCAGCCAGTAGGAGGAGCAATCGGCAATACCTTGCCCAACCCAGATCTGCGTCCGATGCGTACTTCCGAAACGGAAGTCGGCTTGGATTTGCGGATGTTTGACAGCAGGGTGAATATCGACATCGCAGCCTATCGGAAACTTACGTCTGACCAAATTGTCTCCGCACAAATTTCAGATGGATCCGGTTTTGTCAATACCCTGATCAATAGTGGGGAAAGCCGCAGCGATGGAATTGAGATGTTGCTCAATTTGGTACCCATTCGTAGGAGCAACTTTGAATGGAGCCTGACCTTCAATGGTGCATACAACAGGACCAAAGTATTGAGCCTGCTGACAGATGAGCCCGGGGACCAAATTCTCGTAGGGCGCCACGTATTTAATGGCTTCTTATTCCAGGTAGTAGGAGAAGAAATGGGCCAGCTTGCCGGCTTTGGCTATCGCCGGGATGAGCAAGGACGTCAGATATTTGGAGACAATGGGGTACCCCTTCGTACCGAAGACTTGGTCCTCTTTGGGAGTGCATTACCCAATTGGGTAGGAGGAATCAGCAATTCATTTGTCTACAAAGGCTTCAACCTTTCTTTCCTGATAGACTTCAAACTGGGCAATATGATGATGTCCGGGACCAATTTTAACGCTACCCGCCACGGCCTGCACAAAATGACCCTGCCCGGTCGGGAGACAGGGGTGATTGGGGAAGGCGTCAACCTTCAGGGAGAACCCAATACGGTAGCCGCTGAGTCCCAGCGCTATTGGGAAGTGGTGCGCTCACAGCAACTGGTCGAGCCAATCGTATATGATGGCGGCTATTGGAAGCTGCGCCAGATCACGGCCGGCTATAATTTCTCGCGAATTCTGCCCTCCGATTTTCCTGTCAGGAGCGTTGTGTTGAGCTTTGTCTCCAACAATGTATTTCTGCTCCAAAAGTGGGTACCCAACATTGATCCCGAAACTTTTGGTTTTTCTTCGGATAACCTAGTGGGACTGGAATCGACAGGTGTGCCTTCGACCCGGGATATCGGTTTTAATCTTAACGTGAAATTTTAACAAAGACCATCATGAAAAAAATGTTAACATACGGATTGGTGGCCTTGACGCTACTTATAGTTTCAGCTTGCGACAGGGATTTTGACGAGCTGAATACCAATCCAGTCGATCCCACTGTGATTGATCAGGCTTTCATGCTGAACAATGCCTTGATTGGCCTTTCCTTCCCCGGAGGAGCCCTGGTGTATGATATCGGGATTGTCCAACAGATTATCTCTCCCAACTCTGGGGTATTGACTGGGGCCAATTTCAACCAAGACAATCGGAACTCTACCGAGGATCTTTGGGTAGATTACTTCCGAAATGTCATCAAGCATACCCGCGATTTGATTGACCAATTGTCTGACCAGCCGGAGAGAAGCAACTTGACGAATATGGCCCGGTTGACTCAGGCTTATGCCTTTATGGTCCTGACAGATACCTACGGCGATATCCCCTATACCGAAGGGGGAAAGGGCTTTACTGATCAGATTGTTTTGCCTGTATATGATGCTCAGCAGGAGATCTATCCCGCCCTGATTCAGGAAATTACCCAGGCTACCCAAGCCCTAGATCCCGGTAGTCCCACCGAACCCGGTGAAGTGATGTACCAAGGGGACATTGATCGCTGGGAGCGGTTTGGGTACGCTCTGTTACTGCGGGTAGGTATGCGCCTCTCCAAGGTAGATCCTGAGTTGGCGCAGCAGACGGTAGCAGCCGCTTTTTCTGGTGGGGTCATGCAATCCAATGAGGATAATTTTGTGGTCCGTCATGACAATAACTACCTGAATGGATTTGGCAATACCCTCAATGGTACCGAGGCCAATAACTACTATTTGGTAGAAGCATTTGTCGAATATCTGAAGAATAGCGATGATCCCCGTTTGAGTGCCATTGCAGTTCGATATGTAGGAGCTACTTCAGGACCTGATCAGACACCTGCGATTGCCTCCAACGATCCTGCCATCCAGATTGGGATGCCCATGGGACACGATAACAATTCCATTGTAGGAGTCGCTGACAATCTGGGACTGGCAAGTTTTTACGACTTTACCCAGGCTGATCGCAATCGGGTGGTGAAACAAAATGCGCCCATGTACTTGGTAACCCATGCCCAAACGCAATTGCTGCTCGCGGAGGCCGCTTCCAGAGGTTGGATCAGTGGAGATGCTGCTACCTTCTATGAAGCAGGGGTACGTGCACACATGGAGCAGATGGGGGAATATGACCCCGCCAGTGCCATTGAAACCGCCGCTGCAGATGCTTACCTGACAGCAAATCCCTATGACGAGGCGAATGCCTTGGAGCAGATCAACTCCCAATACTGGGTAGCATCGTTTCTGAATAGCCCAGAGGCATTTGCCAATTTCCGCCGATCCGGCTTCCCGGCATTGGATCCTAATCCTTTCCCTGCTCAGGATATTTCTGGTGACTTCATTCGTCGGCTGACCTATCCAAGCACCGAAATTGCCGTCAATTCAGATAACCTGAATGCAGCAGTAGCACGCCAAGGACCGGACAACCTCGATACCCGCGTGTGGTGGGATCAGTAAGGCTGGCCCTTCCACAAAATCAGGGTTGGGATCCTCGCTCTTGCTCCAGAAAACAGCTTGTCAGATGAAGATCCCGTAGGGAAGAAAACATGAATCTGAACATTTCCTCTCCCAAACCTGGTCTCAGCATGGTTCCTACCCATCGTTTTTTCTACCTGTTGACCCCGCCGGGGTGGACAGGGAGAAAAAACCTGGTGGGAACACCCGGTCAAGAAAAAGCGAACACCTCATTCAACCTTACCTGTACAAAACCAATCCCTAACCTATTCATTCCCAGTCCTACCCTCTTACTTCTCCTCTCATGACTCCTTCTGATAAATTTTTGCAAAAACTGAGCCTTCAGCCTGCCACCCCGTCTGTCGAATCCCCTGCCAATGGTCGTCGAGATTTTCTGAAAAAAACAGGACTCGTCGGTCTTTCTCTCAGTGCATGGATGGGGGCATCCGTGAGTGATTCGGTGGCCTACGCTTCCCAAAACGTGAAGCGCCATTCAGCCCCCAGCGAGTTGGAAATTACGGACATGCGCTACGCCATTGTCATGCGCGGAGGAGCCCGGAGTCCGGTAATCCGAATCGATACCAACCAAGGCATCTCTGGCTTAGGGGAAGTGCGCGACGGAGCAACTTGGCGCTATGCCCTCTTTCTGAAAAGCCGCATCCTGGGCATGAATCCCTGCAACGTCGAGATGATTTTTAAGAAAATCAAACAGTTTGGCTATCACGGCCGTCAGGCAGGGGGCGTATGTGCCGTGGAAATGGCGCTGTGGGACCTCGCTGGGAAAGCCTATGATGTCCCTGCCTATCAATTGTTGGGCGGAAAATACCGCTCTAAAGTGCGCTTGTACGCCGATACCCCGCGCGTGGATGATCCCGATGAATTTGCCAAGGTGATGAAAGACCGAGTGGAGAAAAAGGGCTACACGTTCCTGAAAATGGATTTTGGGATCAATTCCCTCCGCGACATTCCCGGTACGCTGGTCAACGGAGAATTCTGGAAAAATGCGCGGGAGATGGATGCGGTTCCCTACAACCTGAATAACACCCAACACGCATTCACCCAAATCCAGATTACTGATAAAGGTCTGGATATTCTGGCCGAATACGTGTCCAAAGTCCGGGATGCAGTAGGATATGAAGTGCCACTGGCTTCTGATCATTACGGTCATTTTGATGTCAACAATGCCATTCGACTCGGCAAAGCAGTGGATCCCTATCGCTTGGCATGGTTAGAAGACATGATCCCCTGGACCTATACGGAACAGTGGAAAGAAATCACCCAAGCCATCGAAACACCGACCCTGACAGGCGAAGACATTTACCTCAAAGAAGAATTTATTAAGCTCATAGATCATCGGGCAGTGGACATTGTTCATCCTGATCTGGCGAGTTCAGGAGGCTTGTTGGAAACCAAAAAAATCGGGGACTATGCCGAGGAGCATGGGACGGCAATGGCCATGCACTTTGCTGGGACGCCCGTTTCATTCATGGCCAATGTGCATTGCGCTGCTGCTACTCAAAACTTTATTTCGTTGGAGCACCACGATGTGGATACCGACTACTGGGAAAACTTGGTTACGACGACCAGTGGGCAGCCCTTGATCGAACAAGGATTTGCCAATGTGCAAGAAGCACCAGGGCTCGGGGTAGAACTCAACGAAGAGGTAGTCAAGCAGCATCTTGACCCCGAGGATCCAAGCTACTTCAAACCCACTCCCGATTGGGACAAAATCCGTTCATGGGACAGACTGTGGAGTTGAGCTAGTGCTGCCGAAATAGGTGGGAAAAATCACCATATTTGTAGAGGCAAGAAATACTTACCCGGAGCCAATGGGGGTAGGTCAGATGCTCCAAGTCCTATTGGTGAGCCTGTTGAAGATGGCCGTCGCGATGCGCCTGCTCTCAAGGTATGGGCTTTTTGATTGCTTACGACAACGTTACGAGGGAATTGCTCCGGGAGTACCAACTGGAAGCAGGAGGCTATGCAACTCCAGCTAGTTTTATGCTGGAAGCCACTT